>JAJTGF010000022.1 GCA_021299335.1 Cryomorphaceae bacterium | reverse complement strand
GATGTTTATGTACTGTGTGAGCAATGCAACGGAAAGAGGTACAACAACGAAACACTCGAGGTACGCTACAAAGGAAAGTCGATCGCAGACGTACTGCAAATGACCATCAGCGAAGGTTGTCAGTTTTTTGAAAATCAGCCTAAAATCCATCGCATGCTCCTGACTTTGGAGGAAGTAGGTTTGGGTTACGTTCAACTGGGGCAATCCTCTACCACACTCTCCGGAGGCGAGGCGCAACGCATCAAGCTTGCTGCCGAACTCGCCAAGCGGGCAACGGGCAAAACAATTTACATCCTTGACGAACCTTCTACAGGTCTTCACTTTGAAGATATTCAACTCTTGCTTAAGGTCTTGCAAAGACTAGTAGACGAAGGCAATACGGTTTTGGTGATCGAGCACAACCTTGACATGATCAAAACTGCCGACTACATTATTGATATCGGCCCTGAAGGCGGACAGCGCGGCGGACAGCTTCTTTTCCAAGGAACACCACAACAAATGATCAAAAAGGCTTTAAATGTTTCTTACACTGCAAAATATTTGGCCCAAGAATTAAAAAAGCATTAATTTTGACGCTCCTTTAGTAGTAACGACATAAAAAACATAAAATGGCAGTAGAAATTACAGACCAAAACTTTGATGAGCTCGTCATGAAATCAGACAAGCCGGTAATCATTGACTTTTGGGCAGAATGGTGTGGTCCTTGCCGCATGATCGGACCACTTATCGATGAACTCCACCACGAATACGAAGGCAAAGCACTTGTCGGAAAGGTCAACGTAGACCACAACATGGGCGTTTCTGCTCAATTTGGCGTGCGTTCCATCCCAACCATTCTCTTTATTAAAAACGGTGAAGTTGTCGACAAATCAGTTGGCGCAGTACCTAAAGCGGTGCTTGCCGAAAAGCTAGACGCATTAATGTAAAAATTCACAAAGGGAGTTCGCTCCCTTTTTTTATGCCATGGAATCATTCTGGAGAAGACTTCGATATTACGGACTAGGTTTCGGTCTTGGCCTCATCCTTACCTTCGGTATTTTCAATACGCGTGGCTGCAGCTGGATGCCTGAAAACCGCGTCAAAGACGCCATGAACAAGCGCGTCTGGATCGTCGACATACAAAAGGTCAATTCTTTTTACAAAGACCACAAACTCAACGACGCCAAGTTTTACCGCCTCATGCAAGATGCCGATATCTCTTTTACCAAAAGCATCCGCAGTGGTCGTCATAAAGTCTATGACATCACTTTCACAGATGGCAAAAAGAAAGAAGCACATTGCCTTGCACGCATGACAGACGAAAGTTTCGTCGTTGAATTTATTCCCGGCGTTAAAAACATAAAGGAATACAGAAAAATGAAAAGTCCTTCTTTTGGAGCAAGTATCATCCATACACCAAACCAAAAGCATTTGGTTTACTCCGAAGACAACCCAGCAATTAAAGAACACCTGCACGCTCTTGGGATCCATAACGACATTCAACTGCAAAAAGCACTTTTATCTGGTCACCTTGATTACCAAAAATCCAGGCTCAATGAACAGCCCAGACCAATTCATGTCTTTCAATTTCGACCAACACTGCGCCCTAAGCTTCAGGTGACCGCAGCTTGCATTTGGTACAAAGACAAGATCAAAGTTTACAGCCTCAGCGAAGAACGCCTCACTTTTTAGTGCAATTCACATTTTTTGGCAAAAAATTGTTTAAAAGTTCGGTAAATCTGCACCTGTGCTTCTGTCCGAATTTTTAACTTTGAATTATGGAATTTACTGCAGCGCAGATTGCTGGTTTATTGAACGGAGAAGTGATTGGCAATCCTGATGCTTCCGTGAGCACCTTGGCCAAAATCGAAGAAGGCCAAAACGGCGCGCTCAGTTTTCTTTCCAACCCCAAGTACGAACCTTACATTTACACAACTGGTTCCAGTATATGCATTGTGAATCAAACGTTCGAACCCAGCAAAGCCTTGCCCAACACACTCACCTTAGTGAAAGTAGCAGATGCCTATGCTTGTTTTGCTCAATTGCTCGCACTTTACGACAGCATGAATAAAAAAGAGGCCATCATCGAACAACCTTCTTTCATTCACGAGAGCGCACAGATTGGTCAAAACGTTTACATAGGTGCATTTGCCTACATCGGCGCCAACGTTCATATTGCCGACAACTGCCAAATCCATCCGAACGTCGTCATTCAAGAAAATGCAAGTGTGGGTGGCAATACCATTATTTATCCCAACGTGAGCATCTACAAAGACTGTCATGTGGGCGCAAGCTGCATTGTTCATGCCGGAACAGTCATTGGCTCCGACGGTTTTGGCTTTGCCCCCGATGAAAACGGCGTATACAGCAAAATTCCGCAAATTGGAAATGTCGTCATTGAAGATAATGTTGAAATCGGCTCCAATTGTAGCATTGACCGCGCCACCATGGGTTCTACCTACATTCGCAAAGGCGTCAAAATAGACAACCTCTGTCAGATTGCGCACAACGTAGATGTCGATCAGCATACCGCAATGGCTGCTCAAGTTGGCATCGCAGGCTCAGCAAAAATTGGCAAGCACGTCATGATTGGTGGCCAAACGGGAATTGCAGGGCACCTCAGCGTTGCAGACCACACCAAAATTGTAGCGCAATCTGGAATTCCTTCTACAGTCAAAAAAGCAGATACCTTAATGGGTACTCCTGCCATACCTATCAATGACTACAAACGCTCCCATTTTGGCTTTCGCAAATTACCGGGGCTCATCCATAAAATTTACGATCTAGAAAACAAACTCAACGAGCTGCTCAAAAACAAAGAAGCATGACAGAACAACAACGCACCCTCAAAGGATCCCTCGTATTTGAAGGAGTAGGTTTGCACACCGGCGAAAAAGTACGCTTAGAAATCTGCCCCGCACCAGCCAACCACGGCTACAAATTCCAACGCACCGACCTCGATAACCAACCCATCATCAAAGCCGATGCCGACTACGTTGTCGCCACGGACCGCGGTACCACACTAGAGCAAAATGGCGCAAGGGTTTATACAACTGAACATGTCCTTGCAGCGCTTTATGGTTGCCAAGTAGACAACGCACTCATCAAACTCAATGGCCCCGAAATCCCGATCATGGATGGCAGTGCCTTGCCTTTCGTCAAGGCAATTGAAGCGGGTGGTTACGAGGAGCAAGATGCCGTGCGTGAATACTTTGAGCTCACAGAAAATATTCCTTGGGAAGACCTCGAAAAAGGCATTGAGTTCCTCGCTATTCCAGATGTCAACTATCGACTCACCGTCATGGTAGACTACAATTCTCCTGTACTCGGCACCCAACATGCCAGTATGTATCACCTGGGCGAATTCAACAAAGAGATTGCACATTGTCGCACTTTCGTTTTTCTGAGAGAACTCGAGTACCTTGCCAAAAACAACCTCATCAAAGGCGGCGACCTCGACAACGCCATTGTTTTGGTAGACCGCCCAGATGTAAGTCAAACAGAACTAGATGATCTTGCCGAATTATTGGGCAAAGACAAACTTCAAGTGAGCATTGACGGCATTGGCGTGCTCAATAGCAGCAAGCTGCAATGCGAAAACGAACCCGCCCGACACAAACTCCTCGACATCGTCGGTGACCTCGCCCTCGTTGGCAAGCCGATCAAAGCCCACATTTTAGCAGCAAGGCCTGGCCACTCGGGCAATGTGCGCTTTGCAAAAGTGCTCAAAGAACAAATCAAAAAACAACAACAAGCTGGTCGTGTATTTGACCTCAGTAAAGAACCGCTCTATACCACCCAAGATATCGAGCGCATGCTACCCCACCGCTACCCGTTCTTAATGGTAGACAAAATCATGGAGATCCTCCCGACCTCCATCATCGGGGTCAAGAACATCACCATGAACGAGCCCATCTTTACAGGGCACTTCCCTGGCAATCCAGTATTCCCCGGCGTATTGCAAATAGAAGCCATGGCACAAGTTGGCGGTATTTATGCCCTGTCACAAGTAGAAGACCCACATTTATACTCCACTTATTTCATGAAAATTGACAACGTGCGCTTCAAGCAAAAAGTAGTGCCCGGCGATACCGTTGTATTCGAATTGGTGCTTACCTCCCCTATTCGCAGAGGCCTAGTGGAAATGAGCGGAACGGCATACGTAAACGGAAAAATCGTTTCTGAGGCCAGTATGTTGGCGCAAATCATCAAAGACAAAGCCGAATGATATCCAACTTAGCTTCTGTATCCCTCGACGCCCAAATTGGCCAAAATGTGCGCATAGACCCCTTTGCGGTGATCCACCCGGACGTCATCATTGGCAATGGCTGCCACATTCACTCCAATGCCGTGCTTTATCCCGGTACGCGCATCGGAGAAGACTGCGATGTCTTTCCTGGCGCAAGTGTCGGCGTGATTCCACAAGACCTCAAGTTTGGCAACGAATACACAACTGTGGAAATCGGTAACCACACTAAAATCAGAGAGTGCGTTACCATTCACCGCGGTACCAACGACAAACTCAAAACAACGATAGGCGACAACTGCTTGCTCATGACTTACGTGCACATAGCCCACGATTGCCAAATCGGCAACAACGTGATCTTAGCAAGCTACACCGGTCTTTCTGGCCACGTCACCATCGACGACTGGGCTATTCTCGAAGGTAAAGCAGCCGCACAGCAATTTACGCATATCGGAAAACACGCCTTTATTGGCGGAGCCTCTTTGATCAGAAAAGACGTACCCCCATATATCAAAGCGGCACGCGAACCACTATCCTTTGCCGGTGTCAATTCAGTTGGCCTCAGAAGACGTGGCTTTAGCGAAGAGCAAGTCCGAGAAATCGAAGACATCTACCGCATCCTTTACGTTCAAAACAGCAACGTTTCTAAAGGCATGAAAGTAGTAGAAGACACCATGCCCAGCAGCCTGCTTCGAGAAGAGATCCTTAGTTTTATCAAAAATGCAGAAAACGGCGTAATCCGCGGCATGATATGACCCTACAACGCGCTCAAGAAATCGAACTCCAAATAGAAGATTACGCTTTTGGAGGTCGTGGAATTGCCCGAATTCAAACAGAAAAAGGACCTTTTGTTGTTTTCGTTGATAACACCTTCCCCGGACAACGTGTATTAGCTAAAATAGAGACCAAACGCAAGACTTTCGCCGAGGCAAAATTATTGGCTGTTATTCAGCGGGCCGAGATCGAAACCGTGTCCGACTTTCAAGAAATTTCGGGTGGTCCGTATATTCATGTTCCCGTTGCCGTACAGGAGCGCTATAAACAAGAAAGTACGCTCTCTACATTTGCACGCCTTAGCGGCATACAAAATAGCCCTGAAAAATTTGATGCTTTTATTTCGTCACCGCAGCACTACCATTACCGCAACAAAATGGAGTACAGCTTCTCATGCATCGAGCACGACCTCGAGACAGATCGTGAACTCGATGACGCTTTTGCGCTCGGATTCAAGCGCAGAGGTACTTGGTGGAAAGTAGAAAGTCTCAACAAAGCCAGCGGACTTTTTGACGAAAATTGGGAAAATAAACTCAAAGAAGTCCGCAGTTTTCTTCAAAAAACGGGTCTTCCCGCTTGGCACCCACCTCAAAAGAAAGGATTCTTCCGCCATATCGTCGTTAGAAAATCATTTCTCAACGACCAACTTCTCATCAATCTAGTGACCTCTCAAGACGGGCTCGAGCAATTTGACGTCAACGCATTTGCTGCATTCTTACAAGAATTGCATCCGGGTAGAATTGCCGGACTTTGGCATACGGTTAACGACAACGTAGCCGACCGAGCCAAAATTGAAAATGGCCACTCCAAACTTATTTTTGGTCAAGAAGTCATCGAAGAAGCGCTCGCTGGCTTGCGCTTTCAGATCAGTATGGAGAGTTTCTTTCAGACCAATCCCGCTTGTGCTGAACTACTTTACGCTAAAGCACTCGACTATCTCTTTGAAGATCCATTCGAGGCGGGTGATATCGCTATGGACCTCTTCTGCGGCACCGGCACCATTGGTCAACTCATGGCTGGGCGCAATTCAGATGTCCGCATCATAGGTGTTGACATCGTTGAAAAAGCGATTGCAGATGCCAAACAAAATGCGGCTAAAAACGGAATCCAGAACGTAGAATTTTACGCTTCTGATGTCGGTAAATTTCTGCGAGAATATCCTGACTTCCAAGGAAAAATCAAGCGCATCATGCTCGATCCGCCGCGGGCAGGTATCGCACCCAAAACTTTGCAGAAAGTAATTGCTTTAGGTGCCGATAGCATTGTTTACATCAGTTGTAATCCATCCACTCAGGCGCGCGACGCGGCCACCCTTGCAGATGCAGGATACCATTTAGAGAAATATGCACTTGTCGATCAATTTCCACATACGGGGCATATAGAGGCCATCGCCAAATTCAAAAAAGCATGAACGTAGAAGTGCTCGCCATTGGCGACGAATTACTCATCGGACAAACCATCAACACCAATGCCGCCTGGATTGGACAAGAAATGTCACTCAGAGGTTATCGAGTACTGCGCAGCTCGACTATCCAAGACGACCCTGAAGCAATTGTAGGGGCCCTCGACAACATACTGCCAAATACCAATTGTGTGATCATCACAGGTGGTCTAGGCCCAACCAAAGACGACCTCACAAAATACACGCTTGCCTCTTACTTTGATAGTCCTTTGGAAATTCACCAGCCAACCCTCACACAAATTGAAGCATTTTTTGCCAGCCGCAACCGGCCCATGTTAGAGGTGAATGTTCAACAAGCTGCACTGCCCACCAAAGCACAAATTTTAAAGAACCGACAAGGAACCGCTGCAGGCATGTGGTTTGAGATGAACAACGTCATTTTTATTTCGCTACCTGGCGTACCCTATGAAATGAAAACCATCATGTCCGAGGAGGCTTTCCCCCTACTCGAACTCCGCTTTGCAGGTCTTACCTTGTATCATAAAACCATGCACACTCAAGGTATTGGCGAATCTTTTTTAGCGGACCAAATTGCCGATTGGGAAGAACGCGTGCGCAATTTAGGTTTAGGTCTGGCCTATTTACCCTCTCCTGGTCTAGTCAAGTTACGCCTCAGTTCATATACAGGTAAAGAAAATGAAGCGCTCATTGATCAGTTATTTGAAGAATTAGAAAAACGGCTACCGGAGTATATTTTTGGTTACGATAACTGCACCATTGAAGCTGCGCTTGGTCAAGAATTACTGGCTAAAAATGCCAGTATCGGCACGGTTGAAAGTTGCACAGCTGGTTTGTTAGCCCAGCATATAGCGAGTATTTCAGGGGCCTCTGCTTATTATCAAGGGGCGCTTTTGACCTATTCCAATAAGCTAAAGGTCAAAATTGCCAAAGTCGACCCAGCAGTGATAGAAAAACATGGTGCGGTGAGCGAAGAAGTTGCCAAAGAAATGGCCGAAAACGGCCGCGCAATTTTAGGAGTTGATTATTGCTTGTCTACGACTGGCGTGGCAGGCCCAACGGGTGGCAGCTCCGAGAAACCTGTTGGCCTTGTTTGGGTAGGCCTCAGCGGACCCCACGGAACAATTGCCAAGAAATTTCAATTCGGAGACAACCGACAGCGCAACTTAGAAATGACTGTGCTCGGCGCTATGAACTGGCTACGCTTTTACCTCAAATCGAACTAAGGCACATAAATTTTGGAGCTTTCTCCTGTGCAACGCACCACATAAAAGCCAGAAGGCAAAGTAGTTCCGTTTATTTGCGCCACAGTTGTTTCTTGGAACAACTGACCAGACAACCTAAAAATTTCGACTTTTTCTTGAGCTCCTGGCCCTTCAATCAGGAGTCTGTTGTTTTCATCTACAGAAATGAGGAGCCCCGGGTTTGTCATATGGGCATCAACACCAACAACATTATAAATCAATTGGACATCGTCGATGAGTACTTCGTCATTGGCACTGCCACCACCTGGAATATGATTGGTGGTGAACGTGAGCAAAATAAACTTTGGTACAAGGCCAGTATTGACCGTGTAAACAAATGGTACCGAATAACGAACCCACTGATTATTCGTTGGAGAAAACTGAAGATCGGATTCGGCAACGACATATGGCGTAGAAGTAGCATTGAGCGGATCCTGAACGGCAAACTGATCGTGGATAATGGCGTGCATTCCCGCTTTTTCAGAGGCCGCCGCACTGTAACGCGCCCAAAACACAATGGAATCTGGTGCGAGCGTAAGGCTTTCTGAAAACGCGGCATCGTTGAGTACCGTGTAGTTATAGTTATCTGGGCTACTGAGACTTGAACTTCCCATATTCATACGGCCCGTGGTGAGAACGCCATTGGCCATAATCCCTAGAGTGCTTTTCGACCAAATTCTTGCGCTGTAACTGCCGCTAGCGCCACTCCTTACAGTGCTAGATCTTTCAACTTGCTTGGAGGCAAAAGCTGCAAAACTGCCAGTTGCCGTTTTAAACGAAGACCAATTGGTAGGCTCTTCTTGATTGGACCCAAGATTGTCCCAGTTTTCAAAACCAGCGTTGCCAATTTGTTGTGCCCTGAATGGCAGACTCAGCAAAAGAAGGAAGGGAATATAGTAAGCTTTCATGGTTAGGATTTAGAACAAATATAACATTTTAGGTAACTTTACCAAATGATTCAAGCGTCAAAATTACCCGTAATGGAACACTTCTACACCCTACAAGGTGAAGGGAGCCACAGCGGGAGAGCTGCCTACTTTATTCGCCTAGCCGGGTGCGATGTTGGCTGTGTGTGGTGCGATGTCAAAGAAAGTTGGGACATCCATCCAAATCAATACCTTTCTATCGAAACAATACTGGAGGAAGTTGGTCAAACCCCAACAGATTTTGTGGTCATTACCGGTGGCGAACCCACCATGCACGACCTCACTGCCCTCACCTCGGCGCTACGGCAAAAAGGTTATGAAATTGCACTCGAAACCGCTGGCGTGCATCCATTAAAGGGGCATATTGATTGGTATTGTTTTTCACCAAAAAAATTCAAAGCACCACTACAAGAAGCCTATATGCTGGCTCAAGAACTCAAAGTAGTCATTGCTCACCCTTCAGATTTCGAATGGGCCGAACAACACGCCGCTCAAGTAACAAAGGAATGCGTATTGTACCTGCAAACCGAATGGGACAAACAAGAGCGCTTTTTACCCCTCATCATCGACTATATCAAACGCAACAAAAAATGGAAAATCTCGTTACAGACGCATAAATACATGCAAATTCCATGAGGTTTCTACTTTCGCTCTTTTTTACAATACTCCTCTTTCAATTACCGGTATTTGCACAATTTCCGTATTCAAGTTCAAGTAAAAAAGCCATCAAACTTTTTGAAAAAGGGCAAAAAGCCCCAATGGAACTCAGAAATCCACAAACAGGCGCACCTAATTATCAAGAAGGGATCCTGCTTTTGAATGCTGCAATCGATAAAGACCCCAATTTTTGGGAAGCTTATTTACTCAAAGCCGAGTTCTTAGAATACCAACGGAAATATGCCGATGCTGCTTTTTGTTATAAAAAAGCGTTGCAAATTGACCCCACACACAGCATAAGCGGGAGTACGCATTTTTACTTAGCTGCCTGCCAATTAACAATTGGTGAGTACAACGACGCACTGCAAACCATTTCTATCTTTTTGAATAACCCCAATGCCAACGAGAAATTACAAGCGCAAGCTTATCAAATGAGAGCCTGTGCTGAATTTTCGGTTGCAGCTGTGAACAACCCCCAACCTTTTGAACCAAAAAATGCAGGCGAGGGTATCAATACGGCTTTTCCTGAATATTATCCAACGCTCACTGTCGATGGCCAACAATTGCTCTTTACCAGACGCCTGCCAACCATTCAAGAGGGCATAAAAGACGAGCAAGAAGATTTTTATGTCTCGAATTACGATGCGCAGTCAGGTCAATGGAGCCTTTCTTCGCCTATGCCCAAAAATATCAATACCAGTTGGAACGAAGGAGCTCCTACCATTTCAGGCGATGGCAAAACAATCATTTTTGTGGCCTGCACGGATCCATCGGGCGTGAATTACGGCGGCAACCGAACTGGCAAAGGTTCTTGCGATCTCTTTATCACCCGAAAAGAAAATGGCCGCTGGACCACTCCGGTCAATTTACCTGGTGCTGTCAATACATCTAATTGGGAAACGCAACCTTCTCTCAGTGCAGATGGTCGAACACTTTATTTTATTCGGGCCGTGAGATCCAAAGAAGGTCGTGCCAATAGTGATATTTATGTGTCTTATTTGCTCGATAACGGCACTTGGTCAGAAGCGGAGCGCTTATCTAATGTCGTCAATACGAGTTCAAACGAAGAATCTGTCCAAATTCATCCGGATGGCAACACCCTTTATTTTGCCTCCCGCGGACACATCGGACTTGGCGGTTCGGACCTTTTTGTGAGTAGGAAAGATGCCAAAGGCAATTGGAGTAAGCCAACAAACCTGGGCTACCCTATCAATACGCGCTTCGATGAAAACTCTTTGTTGGTCTCTGCGCTCGGTGATATCGCATTTTTTGCCTCAGACAGACAAGGTGGTTTCGGCGGTTTAGACATCTATTGGTTTGAACTTCCAAAAGCGCTTCAAGCTGTCCAGACTTTTTATTTTGAAGGCACTGCTTTTGATGCTGTGAGCAAAAATAAATTGGCCGCACACGTTACCTTGACCGATTTATCAAACGGGCAAAATGTATTTGATGGCGCAGCCGATTCATTTGACGGAAAAATCACCTTGCCGCTCCCGATTAATCGGAGTTATGCCGTTTTGGTGAATCATCCGGGCTATTTACCTTTTTCATTGAATTTTGATTTCACAAAATTGGAGAACGCACAGAGTTACATGCTCGATATGCCGCTCAATCCGATGAACTCCGTTGCTGAAAACATCCTCAACAACGTCTTTTTTGATTTAGGAAAAGCAACACTCCGACCCGAATCTCAAATTGAATTGCGCAACCTTAGCAACTACCTCAAGAAAAACCCAAAACTTAAGATTGAGTTACAGGGGCATACCGATAGCCAAGGTGATGCTGCCAAAAACATGGTGCTTTCGGAAGCAAGGGCAAAAGCGGTTTATGATTTCTTACTGCTCGAAGGAATAGAAGCAGCTAGGCTCTCCTTCAAAGGCTACGGCTCAAGTCAAGCCATCATCAGCGCTGCTGCAATTGCCAACATGACTTCTGCAGCTGAAATTGCTGCAGCACACCAGAAAAATCGTCGAACCAGTTATAAAATATTACCATGATTCCATTTTTCAGACTGATTAGAGTGAAGAACCTCTTGGCAATTTTGCTCGCTATGTTGGGCGTAGCCTATTTTTTGCACAAAGAAAATCCTTATGTGGTGATTGATTTTCATCCATTCCATTACGGCTTACTCATTTGCTCAACGCTCATTATTGCTGCAGCTGGCCACATCATCAATGATTATTTTGACCTCAAGGCAGATCGCATCAATAAACCAGAAGAACTTGTTTTGACCAAATACATGGCCAAACGCTGGGCAATACTCGCCAATTGGATACTAAATATCCTTGGCTTCTTCATCGCTGTTGTCTTGTCCTGGTACTATCAAACCCTACTTTTTGTATTTGTACATTTGCTCAGCATCAATCTATTGTGGTTCTACAGTGCCTACTGGAAGCGCAAACTATTGTTGGGGACTGCCGTATTAGCAGCACTACCGGGCTTAGTCCTCTTTTTGTCTTCTTGGTTTTTTCAAGTACTCAATGAGCAAAGTGGTCCTTACTCTCCTTATCTCGAAAGCACGTGGTCGAGCTACCTCGATTACCGCTTCATTTATTTTGTAGCCATTTGTGCATTTTTTATCAATCTAAGTAGAGAAATCATCAAGGACATCCGCGATATACCTGGAGACAGCCTCATTGATGCCCATACCATTCCGCGAAAAATTGGCAGTCAAAAAGCGAGCTTGTTGGCTTTGTTGATTTTACAACTTCCGGCGGTCTTATTTTTGTTGCTCCAATTGCTGACAGACTTTTCCTTACCGAGCACCTATGCGGGAATTGTGCTGAGTCTGCTTGAACTGTTATTTTTAGCAGGGCTC
Organism: Cryomorphaceae bacterium; assembly: GCA_021299335.1. Lineage (GTDB taxonomy): Bacteria > Bacteroidota > Bacteroidia > Flavobacteriales_D > Crocinitomicaceae > UBA952. Next base: position 6,444 of record JAJTGF010000022.1, on the reverse strand, counting down.
GGTGCGTATTTCTTTGCGCCCCACTTACTCGAACAGCGTTTGCGCTTATTGCCCACAATTGCGCTGATACTAGGTCTTACTTGTTTATATTTTTAAGATGCGTTTGGTACTCGGATCTGCTTCACCAAGAAGAAAGGCACTGCTGAGCGAACTCGGATTTGAATTCAGGGTTCTGACCGCAGATGCCGACGAATCTTTCGACCCTGCTCTTAGTCCTGAAGAATTGGTTTTATCGATTTGCAGAAAAAAAATTGCCGCCATATGGCCCCAAATCAATGAAGATGAAAAATTGATTTGTGCGGACACCGTTGTTTACCTCAATGGTGAAATTCTCGGTAAGCCGACCAACAAAGCGGCAGCAATTGAAATGCTTCAAAAATTATCGGGCCAAACTCACGAAGTTTACACCGGTGTAGTCATTAGGGATACAAGTGGTGAACACCAACTGGTAGATTGCACAACAGTGCGCTTCCAAGAACTCAAACTAGAGGATATCATCCATTACATCGAAGAACATCAAGCCATGGACAAGGCTGGCGCGTACGGCATACAAGACTGGATAGGCCACATTGGAATTGTAGAAATCCGCGGCTCATATACGAATGTGATGGGCCTACCAACGCAACGACTCTATCCCTTTCTTAAAACCTTAAGCTAAGTTTTTGACATCAATTTTTAAAATAAAAAAACCGCGGTGCATGACCGCGGTTTTTTTTATGATGATTTTAAGCTGATTGGGGTTTAGAGCTTCACTCGGAATTCTACCCTGCGGCTTTTGGCGTCTTTGACCTCTGGATCGTCGTCTTCACCGATTTCAGAACTTGGTATGCTATCGGATTTGTAAGATTTGATGATGCGATCTTCTGAAATACCATTGTTAGTAAGGTATTTTACGGCCGCTGCCACGCGCTTGCGGTCCATGTCGAGGTAATCTTCGTTCTCAGCACCTGCCTTGATTTCAAGGGCGTCATTATGGCCTTCTACTTCAATTTTCATGGCTGGGTTTGCGTTCATTTGAGCCACTACAAAATCGAGGTTCACACGCGCGTTTTCAGTGAGCGAAGATTTGCCTTGTCTGAAGAAGATGGTTTGCGCAGCAATCTTTTTCTCGATGGTCATTTTATCATTGATCTCAGGGGTTTTGTCAAAAACAAGGGTAGAAAAGTTATCTTCGATTTTTGGCGGTTTGGCGTTATAACATGCACATTCAGTAGGGCTATCAACCAAACGCACAACGATGTTATCGATGTAGTAATAGGCATGTGTGAGCGGATCTGCTTCAGCATCTTTTGGTTTTTTAACCGCTTGGAACTGCGTTTTGTCGTTGAGGTCAAAGTTGCCGATCGTGATGTATTTTTCATCGCCCTTGGCAGTGTAGGTGTTGCAGACCTTTTCCCAACCAAAGAAACCATTGTAGACTTTGTTCACTTGAGACTTGACAACGTGATCACCTGCTTGGTAAATGGCACCTGCCTCGCCGTTACCTGGAGTATCTTTGGAGAAGTAAGCACCTAGGTTGTTGCAAGCAAACTTGGAAGACTCACCGAGAGAAACGGAGTATTCCACGCAATAGGTCAAGCCTTTTTTGAGTGTAACAGGCTCTTTTCCTTGCATGAGTTGAATGGTGATGTAAGAGCGCTCACCCGCCATTTTGCCTGGCTTGTAAGCTACAATACCCGCATAAACATTGCCGCCGTTTTCTGTTGTGGGTTCTTCAGAACCATAAAGATTGGCAGGAATACCCATGTCACCGGTGGCTGATTTAGAAAATAAATCTGCTTTGATTTCTGTTGGCGAACTGATGCCCTTGCCGGCTAATGCAATGCTATTGAGCTCAGTGATGTCTTCAGAAGCACCTTCAAAAGTAACGTTGACGATTTCTTTCTCGTTGGTCTTTTTGCCTTTTTGAGCAAATGCGCCTTGCGTAAGTGCAAGAAAAGCGCAAGCAACTAGAAGGCTACGAATTGGCGTGGTTTGTAATTTCATAGTTTTTAACGGTATTGATAAATACTTTGACCATTTCTGGATCAATATCTGGATAGACTCCGTGACCCAAATTTACAATATGTCTTTGACTTTTAAAGGAATTGAGCATTTTTTTGGTTTCTTGCTCGATCAATTGTGGGCTTCCGTAGAGTACACAAGGATCTAAATTGCCTTGTAAAGTCTTTTGCTCCTGAACCAAACTTCGTGCCACAGGTACCGACATATTCCAATCGAGGCCGATAGTGGTACAAGATAATTTGGCGATTTCTGGCAATGAGGCCACTGCTCCTTTTGAAAAAACAGTGAGCGGCACAGTAGTGAGCGCAGCACAAATTTGTTGAATATAGCGCAAGCCAAATTCGCGGTATTGTTCTTCGCCGAGAATGCCAGCCCAAGAATCGAAGAGCTGCAGTGCATCGGCTCCGGCTGCAATTTGCCCCTTGAGGTAAGCGATTGTGACATCGGTAATGCGCTGCAATAATTGATGAGCGAGTTGAGGTTGAGTGTAAAGTAATTTTCTCGATTCGCTAAACGTTTTTGAGCCACGACCTTCTACCATGTAACAGAGGATGGTCCAGGGAGCACCTGCAAAACCGATCAGTGGTACGCGACCGTTCAGACCTGCTTTGGTTTGCTTGAGTGCTTCAAAAACATACCAAAGGCGCTCTTGCACATCAATTTCGACGTCGAGTGCATCGAATTGCGCTTGACTGCGGATGGTATTTTCGAACCACGGACCCTTTTGTTCAATCATTTGATAAGGGAGACCCATAGCCTCGGGAATCACGAGAATATCAGAAAAAATAATAGCGGCATCTACATCGAGTAAATCTACAGGTTGGATCGTGACCTCCGTTGCAAACTCAGGAGTTTCTACCAATTCTTTGAAGCCCGAGAGTTTGGATCTGACCGCACGGTACTCGGGTAGAATTCGGCCCGCCTGACGCATGAGCCAAACGGGATAGCGCTCAATGGCCTCGCCACGATGCGCACGCAGAAATAAATCGTTTTGAATCATTGGTGCAAAGGTACGGAATTACCATTGAATTTCGCGCTCGCCAATCATGCGTAAAAACGCATTCGTTTTGCTAAATGGTTTGCTGCCAAAAAAGCCGCGGTGTGCAGCCAAAGGCGAAGGATGCGCCGTTTTTAAAATCAAGTGTTTTGATGGGTCTATCTGAGTTGCTTTTGCCTGTGCTTTAGCTCCCCAAAGTACAAAAACGATATGTTTTTTTTCGGAGGCAATCTTTTCGATTACGGCATCGGTAAATTGCTCCCAACCCCAATTTTTATGGCTATCAGGCTTGCCCTCCTCGACGGTGAGTATCGTATTGAGGAGCAAAACGCCCTGTTGCGCCCAATGGGAAAGATCACCATTTGGCAAAGGAGGTAGCTCGAGATCCGCTTGGCGCTCTTTGAAAATATTGACCAAACTCTTAGGCAAAGGTTTGACATTTGGTGCTACAGAAAAGCACAAGCCGTGAGCATGGCCTTTAGTCGGGTAAGGATCTTGACCTAAAATCACCACCTTGACATCGGACCATTTACACAAGTCAAAAGCCCTAAAAATTTGTGCCTCTGGAGGAAAAGTAGCTGCTGGGTGTTCGTGGTAGGCTTGTCCAACCTGCTGCATCAAGCGCTCAAAATAGGGTTTTTGAAGCTCTTGCTTCAATTCGCGATACCATGATTCAGGCAGGGTTGTCATTTCCAATTACTCTAAATCTATAAGCCCAACCCAAAGTGTAATTTTGTTATTGTCCATGCGGGGCCAAATTGGCCTGATGTGCCCGTCATGTGCAGCGATACCGAGGTAATCACCAAAAAAAACCATTGGGTTTGGAACAAACGGTTGGTTGGAGACGCGTTGTTCTTGAAAGCTCTGGCCTCCGTCTTTACTTGTGGCCCAAACGACATCAGTGCGGTTGTCTTTGAACCTGCGCCGATCGTAATAGACAAAGTGTAAATCACCGCGCACTTGGTCAATGGCCATTGACGTTAAGAATTGATGACGCGGATCTTTGTCTTGATTGACTTGAATGGGCGCAGACCAAGTTTGCCCGGCATCGGTAGATTTGATCAACCAAACATCTGTGTTGTCAGAGCCATTGCGTTGGTCACACCAATTGAGGTAAAGCGTGCCATTGTGTGGTCCGCCACTCATGTCCGACATTAAAAAAGGAAAGCCATTGGCGCGGTAGATGCCTGGGATTTGGATATCCCAACCGCCGACGTGATCTGCAAGTTTGCGCTCTTCTGAAAGCCATGTGAGGCCTCCGTCTGTTGATTTTTGGAACATGATGCCACGCGGACCAGTCCAGCTTACAAAAATTTCTCCGTTTGGGCCAACTGCGGGCACTGCTCCTTCTACGGTGTTGTCACCGTCTAGGCAATCGCCTCCGTATTTGGATATGCGAATTGGGTCAGTCCAACTCAAACCGCGGTCTGTAGATTTGGAGAAAACGATGATTGAGGTGTCTTTGGGATCGGCAGAATCATAGGCGTCAAATTGCGTCCAGGTCATGTAGAGCACATTTGTCTTGGGATCGATGACCACCCAATGCTTGTCCTGAACTTTGGTACCATTGGGTTTTGGAAAAGAGCCTTTAGAAAACTTACCGGGCTGATCAGCAACTTGACAAACAATGCGGTCTAAATGACTTGTTTTGCTGTAATCGCTCAGGTGAAAATAATACAAGCGGCCCGTCTGGTCATATTGCAACACGGGATCACCGTAAACGCCATACGGACTCTTTAACACACTAGACTTCCAGGTATTTCCGCCATCAGTAGAAATATGATAACCCTGCAAAACAGTACCTGCGGTAATTTCATTTGGATTGCGCGGGTTGATGGCAATAGACGGCTCGCATTCGTTATAGGGGTACTTTGCTGCAACCGGAGGAATCTGAACATTTTTGATGGGCTGGGCCTGCAGCGCTACTTTGAGCAGACTAACGCAACCAATAAGTAAGAAGTGGCGCATTGGGATCGGTGATTTGAAGTGAGAATTGTGGTTTGGCGTATGTTTTCATGGCACATTTAGTAGTGAACACCTTGCCATCGCGGGCCAGTAACAACTCGAGGCTTGCGCCTGGTTGAAGATTGTTATATTTATTTTCTAGGGAAGTTTTATCCAATCTAAAACCATCGCAGGCAAGGATTTCATCACCCACATTGATACCCGCATCTTCGGCTGCAGAACCGCTTCTGACCGATCGAACCTTGAGCACATCTCCGGGCTCAAGTGCCGCGCCAAAATTCGTGAGGGTGCTCGTCTGATCTTGCACTTTGATACCCATTGGCTCGAAGTACTTCTGATAAGGAATAATTTGAGTGCCATCTACATAATTTGCAAAAAATGCGCGCATGTCTTCTCCGCAATAAGTAGAAAGTTCTTGTTCGAATTCTGCTTCGGTAAAGCCGCGCTGAAGCCCGAGTGCATATTTCTGATAAAGCACTTGCATGAAACCATCCAAACTTCGTTTTGCCTTGGATTTTTGGATCAAGTATGCGTCGAGTACTGCACCGATTACTGCTCCGCGAGAATAGTAGGTCATGGTGGTATTGCTCGAGTTCTCATTAGGTCTGTAAGCTTTGATCCAGGCATCGAAACTCGCATGAGCAACTGGTTGAACGCGTGAACCTGGGCTACCTTCTACGTAATTGATTTGAGATTGCAACTTGGAAATAAACTCATTAGCAGAATAGAAACCCGCTCTACGGAGTAAGAGTTCATCGTAATAAGACGTGATGCCTTCCATGACCCAAAGCAGCGAAGTATAGCATTCTTGGTCGTAATTGAAAGGGCCAAGTTCTACAGGACGAATGCGCTTCACATTCCAGAGGTGAAAGTACTCATGTGCGACTAAATTGATGAAGCCAACATAAGCTGAACCTTCATAAGACCATCGATTGACACTGAGCACACAAGAGTTCATGTGTTCGAGGCCGCCTTGACCATCAGTGACGTTGTGTACAATAAATAAATAATCCTGATTGGGATTGCTACCGAAAACGGCAGTTGCGGCCTCGACAACCTTAGCCATGTCTTTTTGGAGTTGCGGCACGTTATAATTGGCTTCCCCATACATGGCTACGCGGTGACGCACACCCGCAGCGGTAAAACTAAATTCTTGTTGGTTGCCGATTTCAATTGGGCAATCTACCAATTGATCGTAATCTTTGAACACAAATGTTTGGCAACCGGGTTCTGATTTGAAATCAGCGGGTACAAGAGCGGTACTTACTTTCTTGAAGGATTGGTGCGGATACACCTTCACTACCCCTTGTTGGTTGCGGCTATTTTCAGTATACATAAAAACCGCTGCGCCGGGAACAAAACCATGGGTGTTGTCGAGAAATGGCGTGCGAACAGAAAGTTCAAAAGCGTAAACTTCATAATAAACAGTGTAAGACGTGGCGCCCGCACAATTGATTTCCCATGCATTTTTGGTTTTT
>JAJTGF010000088.1 GCA_021299335.1 Cryomorphaceae bacterium | reverse complement strand
GAAGGTATGCTTCGGTCTCAAAACCGATTTCTGCACTTGGTAGCAATTGTTGCCAGCGTTCTGCATTGGTATAAAGACCGCAGCGCAAAGCGGCTAGCGGACGCGTCAGGGTGAGCGGTGCAAAACGCAAGTGCAACTGGTTGTCAGAGAGGAGAAGTTTCATGAGTAGGTGTCGCTTTTGAGAATAAACTACTGATCAGGAGCAGTACAAAAGTAAGGATTCCGTTGAGCAATAACATTTCGTTGCCAAATTGATAGCCCTTCCAGATGAGATCGGCATTTTGACTCAGTACATAACAGCAGACCGGAGCTAAAATCACGATGAACGGAATGAAGGCGCCGGGTGCTTTTCTTTTGGTGAGAATGCCGAAGGCAAACAAGCCGAGTAGCGGGCCGTAGGTGTAGCCAGCAATGAGGAAAATTAAATTGACTATGCTCTTGTCGTTGTACCATTTGAATAAAAAGACCAATAATGTAAAGAGCACAGCAAAACTGATGTGCACAATTTGCTTGAGGCGCATGCGTTCAGTCTCGGGTAAGTTTTTGCGCTCAAAACCAATGATATCAATGCAAAAAGAAGCGGTAAGTGCGGTAATGGCGCCATCGACAGACGGAAAAAGCGCGGAGATGAGGCCGATGATGAAAATAATGAAAACACCACTCGGCAAATACGTTTGAATGATTTGAGGGAAGAGGTCGTCGGGGGCGTAGTTGAGACCATTTTGAAGGGCAAAATAACTTAAGATACTGCCCAGCAAGAGGAAAAGCGCATTGACTATAAGGAGTGTGAAGCTGAAAACTACCATATTTTTTTGGGCGTCTTTGAGCGTTTTGACACTGATGTTTTTTTGCATCATTTCTTGATCGAGGCCGGTCATGGCGATAGTGATAAAGGCGCCACCTATGAAGTGTTTCCAGAAATAATCGCTTTTAGATGGATTTAGGGACCAAATCTGAGTCAGTTCTTTTTGTTGCAGGTGAGCCCAAAGCTCGGACCAAGAAAAATCCATTTGTTGTTGCAAGGTGACAATACAAACCACAAGTGCGAGCAGCATAAAGAAAGTCTGTAGGGTGTCGGTCCAGACGATGGTTTTGACACCTCCTTTGAGTGTGTAGGCGAGTATCATCATGACGATGAGGAGTGTGGCTTGCCAAAATTCAAGACCAATCGGTTCGAAGACAAACAACTGCAATACATTGATCACTAGGTAGAGCCGCACAGTGGCGCCAAGCGTCCGAGACAAGATGAAGTAAGCGGCCCCCCATTGGTAAGCACTCAGGCCCAAGCGGAGTTCGAGGTAGCGGTAAATAGAATTGAGTTGGTGTTTGTAATAAAGCGGTAGTAAAACATAAGCCACCACAAAATACCCGGCGAAAAATCCGAGGACCAATTGATAGTAGTGCCATGCGCTCGTACTCACGGCGCCGGGTACAGAAACGAAAGTGACACCTGAAAGAGAAGTGCCGATCATGCCAAAAGCAACGAGGTACCAGGGGCTTTTTTTGTCGCCGGTAAAGAAACTGTGGCTACTTGCGTTTTTGGAGGTGAAGTAAGCGATCGCAAGTAGGAGCCCGAAATAAATAAAAAGAATGGATGGCAGCAGCAATTGATTCATGAAGTAAAAATAACGTAAAGCGCTATATTTGCCTGAAAAATTTACGCATGGAACTCATTTTTATTGTTATTTCCTTTTTATTGGTCTGTTTGGCAATGGTGGCTATTGTCTATTTATTTGTCAAGCGCCAACACGACCAAAGTTTGGTGGCCTTGCAGACCGAACTGAGTTTGCAGCGTCAGAATTACTTTTTACCAAGCAAATTAGAAGCTTATCAGCGCTGTATTTTACTCTTAGACCGCATTGCTCCTGCAAACCTCACATTGCGCACACTACAAGTTTCAAACAATGCGAGAATGCAACAGAGTTTGTTGGTAAAAACAGTGCGAGAAGAGTTTGAACACAATATTGCGCAGCAACTCTTTGTTTCGCCTCAGGCTTGGCTTATGCTCGTTCATGCCAAAGAAGAAGTGCTGCGGGTGATCAATATGGCAGCTAACAACCTTGGAGAACAAGCAAGTGCCACTGATTTGGCAGCCAAAATTTTAGAAATTTCTGCGCAGATAGAGCAGTTTCCGACGGAGATTTGCAGGTCTTATTTGCAAAACGAGTTTCAGCGATTCAACGCTTAGCCATTTTTTCTTTGGCGATGGCAATGAGCATCGGAAGTAAAGACAAGCCAATGATGCCGAAGATGACCGTTTCAAAGTTATTTCGAACGACCTCTAGGTTTCCAAAAAAGTAACCCAATAGCGTAAGGCCCAGCACCCAGCTCACGCCGCCAATGACATTGAGCAAGTTTGCGTCCGTATTTTTGCCCGATCCAAAAGTTAAGGGCGTCTCCTAAGATGGCTGCTGTCATCAATAAGCCCAAGACAATAAATAGGTTGAGTTGTGCTAAGTCGTTGTCTATTTGAACGCCAGCACAAAAGGTGCCAGCCGCAAATAAAAGTGAGTCTCCGGGAAGCAGCGGCATGAACACCAGGCCAGTCTCCACAAAAACAATGAGGAAGAGTATCGCGTAGATCCAGTTGCCATAGTCTTGGATGAGCAAGAAGAGATAATTATCGATGTGCAGAATGAAATCGAGAAGTTGGTAGAGCGCGTTCATTTATTGACAAATAAGTTGAGCAGCATTTTGCTCGATCAATGCATTCATTCCGCCCTCTAATACATAGATATTAGTGGCCGAATATTCTGTTTCGATGAAATTAGCGAGCGCCTCTGCACGCCTGCCAGACTGACACATGAGTACCACTTTTTCAAAATGTTGGAGCCCAGGGTAGGCTGCTGCAAATTCTGCCATCGGGATAGACTGGCAATCCAATTTGCAAGTCTGCAGTTCATAGGGTTCGCGGATATCGATGAGACAGCAATTTTCGTTGGTCTCTAGCGCTGAAAGAACTTCCTGCGGACTGAGTATTTTCATGAGCGTAAATTTGAGCAAAGATAAAACTCTTGTTCAATAGACCTTCATTTTATCCGATTGCTTTTTGGTCTTGAGCTTGATTCGCAAGTGATCACGAAGGGTGATTTGAACGCGCGTATATTTGAAATGAAAGTTATTTTTCCCTTTTTTGAGCTGCAGATACTTGATCTGGCAATTGTAATAAGTGCTGAGTGCTTGCAGGGCAAAAGCGTTTTTTGTTTCGTTCCTAACTCCTATGGCAAAAGCCTGATTTCCATTCCTTAAAAAGAGCAATTGTTCTTTGCTTAAATAGGAAATGTGGCGGTCATGGTGAAGCTCATGACGCTGAAAACTCATGTAAACCAAACAGAGCAGCAATAGGGTTTTTGAATAATAGTTGAACTTGGCCTTGCTGCTGTAAAAAAGACCAAAACTGGCCAACCAAAACAATAGCACCCACCAAAAAGGAAGCGCAAAACCTTCGGCCAATGCGCCCGGTAAGTGACTAAAAAATTGCATGATTTGCAACATCCACTTGATGCTTAATTCCAAGGTGTAATTGCCAAGTTGGTCGAGCAATGGCAAGCTGTTCAGCAGTGGGAACAACATTCCCACTACGAGAATGAGACTCGATAAACTCATGAGGCAAAGGCAAGCCAACTGGGCATAATTCGGGTATAAATGAAAATGATACAAACTCAACGGCAAGGTTGTCAAGGTGGCTGCAAGTCCAAGCGCGCAACCTTCCCACAGCTGTTGCAACTGGCGCCATTTGAAGCAAACCAAGTTTTTGATGGGTTCATAGTAGAGATAGATGCCGAGCATAGCCAAGTAAGACAACTGAAAACCCAGGTCAAATAAATAGAGCGGATCATAGAGCAAGAGGCAAAATGCAGAAAAAAAGAGCGCATTGAGTTGATTCATTTGCTTTCCTGTCAATTGACTCAAGAGCAACACGCTAAACATAAAAACACTCCGCAATACAGAGGCCGACAAACCCGTTAGAATCGCATAATACCACACAATTCCCACCACGAGTAGCAACGCTTGTTTGCGCGTCAAGCAAAAAGAAAGCCAACCCAAAATATACAGCAATGCAAGGATCAAAAGCCCGATATGCATGCCCGAAACGGCTAAAATATGCATGGAGCCCGTCGCCAAAAAATAGGAGCGGAGTTCTTGGTCTATGCCATCTCGTTCGCCTAAAATCAGTGCCCTTGCAATGACAGCTGCCTTCGGACTCAAGGCCTGTGTGAAATCCAGAGAAATGGTTGCTTTGATAGCTGCTAAATTGCGCAGGAAAAAACTTTTCTCAGTGCGCTTGTATTTAAACAAGTCCTCCGCGTTGCAAAAAACCCGATGACTGACGTTTTGTAATTGATAATAGCGCTCTTGGTCAAAGGCTCCGGGGTAGGTGTCGTTCACGATGCGCTCTGGTTTGCAGCGCAATATATAAGAATAGTCAGCTTGTACGCTCGGTGCATTCTTTACATAACAGAGCAGTTCCATTTGTCTTATTTTTCCTGCACTTATATAGCTAAAGACTCCTTTTAATTTTTGTAGAGCTCCTTTGACTTCAATTTGCTGCGGATCAAAGTGCCCGATTACATCATTGCTGAATGCAACTTGGCGCTGTGTTGTAAAGTTGGTCTGTGCAAAATACTGCAACCAAAAACCGAGTGCAAAAGAAAGCCCTAAAAGTGCCCATTTCCTGCTCCTACCAAAGCAAATAAAGACGACACTTAAGATGGTCTCGAAATTGAAAAAATAAATAGCGGTATCCGTTAAATTACGGTAGTCAGCAAGGTAAATACCAAGTATAAAAGGCAGCAATACCAGAAGAAAATGCCACTGAAAAGCAGGCGTTTCTTGTTCAGAAAGCGTATTCATATGCGGGAATTAGAGGTAGAATTTTCCCGCTTTGAATTTGATTTTTTCGGTAAGTAAATGGGGGCGAATCATTGTTTCGAGCGCTGTATTTGCGCAAAAGAATTGCCTTTCCAGCTCTTCGATACTTCGCGCTTCTCTGAGAAAGTCAAAGAGCGCAGATTCATTGAGCGTTCTAGGCTGGCAAACGTCGCATTGCCCACAGGTGTCGCTTGTTTGTCCAAAATAAGTGATCAGTTGCTGGGCCCGACAAGTTGCTTGTAAGCAGTAGTGTTGCATGGCATCGAGCTTGGTCTGTGCGCTCTGCTTGCGCTCGAGGTAAATAGCAGGCTTGAGTTGAAGATAAGACTCAGGTAAGCGCTCCATATTGAAATACAGAATCGGTAGATTGTTCTTCTTAGTGAGTTCTATGATGCCGTTTTTTTGCATGAATTCGAGTTGTTCATACAAACGCTTTTCGCTGAGTTTTAGTCTTTGAATCAGTTTATCTTCGTGCAGGTGGGTGAGTTGCTCAAAAATACCTGGGTAGCTGCGCACAAGTGTAGTGCACAGTTGGTAGTAATCTTCGTGTTGGATTTGAAAGTTGTAGAGCACCTCATTACTGACAATGAATTGCAAACGGGTAGGCTGAAAAAAGCCCTCTGAAAAGCTCAGATTGCCATTTTGCTCTAGGATTTTAAGTGCGTAAAAGACTTCGTCGTGGGCAAGTTCAAAAGTTTGACAAAAAACTTTGATGTCAAAGGGGTATTCCAGCGCCAACGGCAATTTTGAGGTAATTACAAATTGCTCTGTAGACAAAAATAACGCGTGCTGCTTCCGGAAAACTTTTGTCGAGTTGCTGTTGCAGTTTGGAAAAATCTGAGGGCTGATGAAGTAAAAGCGCATAAGAGGGGAGGCCATCCCGGCCCCCACGACCCGCCTCTTGAAAATAGGCCTCAGGAGAGGATGGAATTTCATAGTGCAAAACAAAACGCACGTCGGGTTTGTCGATCCCCATGCCAAAAGCGTTGGTGGCCACCATGACCTGGTTTTTATTTTGAAGCCAGTCTTTGAGCATCTGACTTCGTTCAGTGGCATTGAGACCACCGTGATAAACGCCACAGCGCAAGCCATTTATCAACAATACACGCGCCAGTTCTTTAACGGCGCGGCGCGTTTGACAATAAACAATTCCCGTTCCGGTTTCGCGCTTGCAAATGGCGATGATTTCTTCGGTTTTGTTGGTGGCTTCGCGCACCAAATATTGCAAATTGTCTCGGACAAAAGATGCCTCAATAATTTGAGCTTTATTCAGTGCTAATTGCACAATGATATCCTGCTGTACGGCTTTGGTGGCGGTAGCGGTGAGCGCCAAAATAGGGACCTCCGGCTGAAGTTTGCGCAATTTGGAGATTTGCCGAAATGCGGGCCTGAAGTCGTGGCCCCATTCTGAAATACAATGGGCTTCATCGACTACGAGCAAAGAAATTTTCATGCGCTTGAAGCGCTCAATAAACAAAGCAGACTGGATGCGCTCAGGCGAGGTGTATAAAAAATCAAGACCTCCGAAACGCGCATTGTCTAATATTTGATCGATTTCACGGTAGCTGAGCCCGCTGGTCAGAGCTTTGGCGCGCAGCCCGCGTTTTTGGAGGTTGTCGACTTGGTCTTGCATGAGGGCAATGAGCGGAGAAATCACTATACAAAGCCCTTCTCGCTGCAAACCAGGTACTTGAAAGCAGATGGATTTACCACCACCAGTAGGGAGCAGCGCTAAAGTATCTTCGCCTCTAAGCGCGGCCTGAACGATGGGTTCTTGGCTAGGTCTAAATGCAGCAAAGCCCCAGTGTTTCTGAAGTAAATCTAGGGCTTGTGTGAAGGCGTGCATAACGCAAAGTTAAGGATTGCTTTTAATAAGGTCAATTAGTTGTGCGCCTTATGATTTAGCTGTATATTCGCGCATCAATTAACACGCTTATGTCTGGAGTTTCCTTCAAATTCCCCGTCACACACACTTCGCAAAGCCATCTTTCGGCTGTAGATTGGGACAACCTCCCCTTCGGAAAAATCTTTGCCGACCACATGTTTGTCATGGAATATGCCAATGGCGAGTGGCAGAAAGGTGAGATCATCCCTTTTGGGCCCATCGACATGCATCCCGCGATGTCGGCCATTCACTATGGCCAATCCATTTTTGAAGGCATGAAAGCTTATCGCAACCAGTCTAATGAAGTCGTACTATTCAGACCAGAGCTCAATGCACGCCGTTTTGCAGAATCTGCAGCCCGCATGTGTATGCCCGAGATTCCAGAAGACATATTTTTAGCAGCTGTGAAGCAACTTGTTTCGCTCGATGCAGCTTGGGTTACAGACAAACCAGGTTACGCCTTATACATCCGTCCATTTATGTTTGCCACAGACGAATTTGTCGGTATCAAACCCTCAGACACCTACAAATTTGTGATCATCAATTCTCCTGTAGGTGCTTACTACGCCGAGCCCGTTCGTGTCAAAATCGAAGAACATTACACGCGTGCAGCGGTAGGAGGGGTAGGAAGAGCGAAAGCTGCAGGCAACTACGGCGCATCTTTGTATCCTGCGAAACTCGCACAACAACAAGGTTTTCACCAATTGGTCTGGACCGACGCCAAAACCCACACCTTCATCGAAGAATCTGGCACCATGAACATCGTTTTTGTCATCGACGACAAAATCATCACGCCTACAGAAGAAGCCGATACTATTCTGCGCGGCACCACCAAAAAAACCGTTTTAGAGCTTGCGCGCCAATGGGGTATTCCCGTTGAGGAGCGTCCGGTTACGGTTGCAGAAATCATCGATGCTGCCAAAACTGGCAAATTGCAAGATGCTTTCGGTGCAGGTACCGCAGCCACAATCGCTCCTATTGCGCTCATTGGTTACCGCGACGAAAAAATCACTTTACCCGCTTTAGAAACACGCACGCTTTCTTTGAAAATCAAGGCTCATCTCGACGGCGTCAAGTCGGGTGCCATCGAAGACACCATGCATTGGGTGCAAAAAGTTGGCTAAAATTGTGAAATCAGGCCAGCGCTTGCATCTTCTTTTTATGCGCTCCTTTTGGTTTTTGCTTTTTTCGATCTTATCCTACGGTGCTTACAGTCAAGCACTCAATTGCACTTTTACCGACCTCCAAACCAAAGATTCCTTTTTCGATCTTATCCTACGGTGCTTACAGTCAAGCACTCAATTGCACTTTTACCGACCTCCAAACCAAAGATTCCGTGGCCAATGTCAAGTGTTGGTTGGTTGTCAAGGGCGATACTGTTGCCTTTCAGTTATCTCAGCAAGATGGCTCGCTTTCTTTTGATCTAAAAGGTATTTTTGTTTCTCCCAAAGAAGCTTTGATTGTTTATACACATTCTTTTTACCAAGAAGGCAAATTTTACTTGCCTTATTTTGAGTCGGCTGACTCCATCCGCAAAACCATTCAATTAAGAGCACAGCGGATCCAAGAAGTAAAAGATATCGTACTGCGGCCCTATTTACCCGATACCGTTTACGCCTCGACTACTTATAGTGTTGCGGATTTCGAAATTGGAGCTACGGGGCAACTCTTTTTACTGACTTACGAAAAGAATTTACAAAAAGATGCGCAGCTTCAGGTAGTCGAAGAAGCGCAAATCGAAGCCGTATTGCCACTCCCTGAACGCGCCTCAGCACTCAAAAGAGATTTTCGGGGCAACGTACATGTGCTCACGGATCAAAATACATTTGGTTTGGTACTGCGCGATAGCGTCTTTGCATTAGCGAGTATTCCTAAAGATTATTTTTTCAAATACGTAGCACCTATTGTAGACACGAGCCAGACGCGCTTTTTTTATTCGAGCTACATGGATATTTACCCCGCCTTTGAATATGGCTGTTTAGACCAGCTCGATTCTGTCTATAAATCAATCTTACACATCCAAGACGACCTCATGATGGAGTTGTATCGCTCAGAATACAAGTGGGTTGATGTGCGCACCAAGCTGTGGGCTAAGAATTTAGAAAACCAGACGGGAATTGATGCCGAAATCTATGTGGGTGCCAATTATTTTACGCAGTCGCTCTATTACGAGCCCGTTTACGCACCGCTTTTTTTAGTACAGGACACGCTTTATATTTTTGATTATCCGAAGGATATGCTGCGCGTTTACGACCGCGAGGGCAAGCTATTGAAATCGCTGCCTATTTATCATCATTACCAAGCCAAGCAAACGGGTTTTCAAAAGAACCTACAACAAGACCGCAAGACGGGAAAAATTTATGCCACTTATCAACAAGAAGGGCATTGTTATGTCGGGGCGATCGATTTGAAAACAGGGGAGGTCAGGCAGAAAGTGAAACTCGCCTTTCGGTATGTCGAAAAAGTGCGCATTCACGACAACAACATTTATTTTATTTACAGACCTTTTGAGTCGACACAAAAGAAATTTTTGTACAAGCAAAAGTTACCGACTACGCAGTAAAAGTGCCGTGGCTTTATTTGTTCAATACCACTTTGATAGATACGGGCAAGTGATCGGAATAGCCCCCTAAGTATTTGGGGCCGGCATAGGTGCGGTTGGGAACAGTTTGCCCTTTGTATTCGGTGAGTAAATATGGGAAATCATGGATTTTACCACTTGCTGCCATAACTTGTATTTTTCCATTTAGGGCATTGGCAGACGCAAAGATATGGTCGAGTACGTCCCATTCATTTTTGTAGTTATAGGAGCCGCCAAATGTGCCACTAGCCTTTGTGATTTGAGGTGTTAATTTGGACGCAATAAGCTGAGGAGCTGCATCTTGTGGATGGTCATTTAAATCTCCCATTAAAATTATTTTTGCCTTTGGTTCGCTGCGCTGAATCGAGTCGATGAATTGTGTGGCATATTGTGCAGCTGTCAGGCGTCTGGCTGCGCTCTCTTCTGCACCACCGCGGCGGCTCGGCCAGTGATTGACCATAACGTATAGATATTCTTTTTTGTATTGGTACTTGGCCCAAACGATGTCTCGGGAAGTCGGGATGTAGTCGCCGGGTAGCGTAAAGCGAATGTTTCCCGATCCTTTTAGTTTGAGTAAGTCTTTGCGGTACAGCATGGCTGCGTCTATGCCGCGTGCGTCGGGGCTATCGTAGTGCACAATACCATAGCGCTTGTCATTTCCAATTAAATCGGTTAGAACACTTTTGTTTTCAATTTCACAAACACCCATTACCATTGGCATATTCAAATCGGCCATTACCTGACGAATGTGCGCAATTTTAGCTTCATACTTTGATGCATCCCATTTACTTTCGGCGCTAGGCAAGAACTCGGCGTCGTCATTGGGGCCGTCAATGGTGTCAAAAAGGTTCTCTACATTGTAGAAGGCAATGGTTTGTGTCTGCTGTGCAAGTGCCGTGTGAAAAAGCACGAAAATTAACAGCGCGAAAAGATATTTTGGTAATTGTGTCGTCATGAGGCGATTGATATTTGGTACATCAGATATGCGAATTTATTCTTTCTTTTCCACTTTCTTTTCAATATTAGTCTATTTACCAGCTACCGCCCGAGCCACCGCCACCGAAGCTGCCGCCTCCGAAGCCGCCAAAGCCACCTCCGCCTGAAGAACCACTTCCAAAACCGCCGCCAAAGCCACCAAAATAAAAGAAGCCCGGGCCACTGCGTCTACCACCGAATGTAGTGCCGCCACCTCCACCGCGCCTGATCAACAAATAGAGGGCAATGAGGATAATCAGCAAAGAGAATATGCCACCAAACCAATTGTTTTGCCGCAGGTTTTTGCGGTAGCTTTTTTCGTTGATTTCACCTTTAGCAAGGCCAAACAAGACATCCAGTGCTTGATTGATTCCTTGGGCATATTGTCCTGCTTTGAAGTTTGGCAAGATTTCGTGTTGAACGATATCTTGACACGTGAGGTCAGTAATGACTGCCTCTAAGCCGCGTCCGGGTGCTAAATAGACTTGTCTGCCACCATTTTCTTCAGTGGGTTTGATCAAAAAGACGAGGCCGTTGTCTTTGTCAGCTTTTCCGACACCCCATTGCTCGCCGAGTTCGGTGGCAAAATGCCAGGGCTCATCACCGTCTAAATCATCGATGAGCACGACCGTGATTTCGTTGCTGGTTTCTTGTTCAAATTGATCGAGGCGCTGTTCAATTTGCGCCTGTTCTTCTTCGCTGAGGATTTGGGTGGTCGAAAAATTATTCAGAAAGCGCGGAGGGGAGCTCGGTTTGGGAATTTGCCCCAATAAAGTACCAAATAAAATCAGGGTCAGGAGTAGAGAAAATGGTTTGTTCATCCGAAACTGATTTGATTAGGAAGTTCATTTTGGTCGTTTGCTCTTGGCGGAAAGTACTTGGCAAGCTGGGTGCCGGCTTCTGTGACCGCTGCACACAACCCTTCGCTCAATTGACCTTCTTTAAAATGCTTGCGCATTAAATCTCGGGTGCTATCCCAAAAGTTGGGACCTACACAAGCATTGATTCCTTGATCACCAATGATGGCCAGTTTTTTGGCTTCATAAGCGACGTAAATCAACACCCCATTCCGCTGCTCGGTAGCCTGCATGCCTAGTTCGTAAAATAGATCGATGGCGCGTGCTATCGGATCTTTTTCACATTGTGCCTCTAGATGCACGCGCAGCTCGCCGCTCGTTGCGGCCTCCGCTGCGGCAATGCATTCCAAAACTTTTTGTTGTTCGAGTTGGCTCAGCATTAAAACTTGACCTTTGGGGCGTTTTCAGCGCCTGCAGTAGCCGCAAATCCTTCTTTTCTCGGAAACTCTTCGCTATTCAAGAAAAAGCGGGCAAAAAAGCCGCGGATATGTGTGTTGTATTCCTTCACTGCTTCGTTGTAGCGATCGCGTTCTGTCTTGATGCGGTTTTCAGTGCCTTCTAACTGACTTTGGAACTGACTGAAGTTTTCTGTAGAACGAATTTGCGGATACGCCTCATATGCCAAATTGATGGCTGTATTGATCTTGCGCCCCATGAGCTCGAGGTCTTGGGGTGTTTTGGCACCTACAATTCCAGCTCTGGCTTGCGTGACTTGTGTGAGGATGTCTTTTTCATTTTGCGCTGCACCTTTAACGGTTTCTAAAAGATTTGGAATGAGGTCTGCGCGGCGTTGGTAGGCAGATTGTACGTTGGCGAATTTTTCGTCGAGCCCTTCTTGAAGGCCAACAGCTTTATTGTACATGTTGTAATATCCTAAGAATAGAAAGAGGAGTAGGGCGCCGATTGCGGCCAAGACGACATAAATTGGTTTCATTTTTTACGTAATTAAGTGTTCGGTGTGCTTGTTACAAATTGTGTTCCAAGTTATAAAAATGACACAATGTCAGTGTGTTTATTGGTCTTTTTTATTTGTTGATAACTTTTGATGATAAATTAATCAAATTAATGATGAGTAATTCGTCAATGTGTTTAATTTTGTAGCACCAACCAATCGAACTTTTATTGTTTCACTTTTAAACTGACAGTACCTATGGCTACGCGTCGTTCGATTGTTCACATGGACCTCGATACCTTTTTTGTCTCTTGTGAGCGCCTCTTAGATAGCCGCCTCCATCACAAACCTATTCTCATTGGCGGCACCAGCGAGCGCGGAGTTGTTGCTTCTTGCAGCTATGAAGCCCGGCGCTTTGGCGTGCACTCAGGCATGTCCATGAAAATGGCCAAAGAGCGCTGCCCAGAAGCTATTTGCATCAAAGGCAACACCCAGACCTACAGCAAATTCTCCAGACTCGTGACCGACGTCATCAAAGAGTCTGTTCCCATCTATGAAAAAATGTCCATCGACGAAGTTTACATCGACTTTACCGGCATGGATCGCTTTTTCGGTATCTGGACCTACGCCTCTGAACTGCGCGCCCGCATCATCAAAGAAACGGGCTTGCCCATTTCCTTTGGTTTGTCCGAAAACAAAACGGTTTCAAAAGTGGCAACCGGCGAAGCAAAACCCAAC
>JAJTGF010000021.1 GCA_021299335.1 Cryomorphaceae bacterium | reverse complement strand
GATTTTTCGGAAGCCACAGTACCTTGTTGTAGGCTCTGCCAATCTGCACTGCAAAAAGTGTAAGTGTCTGATTCTGGAATCCATTGAAAGTTATTAAGGCGCACGGGCGAAAGTGCGCGTTGTTTCAAAACAGACTCCTTAAGGTCGAAGGATTTCTTTTGACCGAAACTAACGAATGCCAGTCCGATAAAGAGGAATTGCAAGAAGTGTCTCATGAACGTTGTATAAATTGATTGAAAAATAGTTCGAGCGGACGCCCAGTCTGATAACATTCCATCATGAGCTGATCGATGTTGGGGTCTAGGAGCATTTCGGCTTCAAATGTACTATAAAAATAAAATTGTTTGTTGAAGATGAGGGGTTCTTGCGCAGCGGCCTCGAGAAAATCTTTATCCAGTTTTTTGTTTTGTTCTCCATGGATCTCACCAAATAATGCTTTGAACTTCTTATCGCGATATAATTTTTGAAAAGCTGTAAGGTTGTTGGCAATCCCTTCGCGAAGGGCGTATAAATCGTCTTTTTCAATTTCGTACACGCCACCATATGCCCGAACATGTGCCGGCCCAAATTCAAAATAAATTCCATGAATAGAACTGCTCTTCTTGCCATTTGGCGAAATCACAGAAAAATACAGTCCGAAGCCTTCAGCTCTTTAAAAGCGGGCTCCTTTTTGGCGAGTTCATCGATCAAATGTTGGGTAAAGGCCTTGAATGGTTCCTTCACGCTTGTTTCATAGCGTTTGCGGTTGGCATCAAACCATTCTTTGTGGTTGTTGGCAGCCAGTTCCTTGAAAAATGAGAGGTAATCTGCAGTAAAAAATGACATGGGGTAAAAATACAAAAAGCGTTCAAAAGCAAATACAATTTTTGCCAACTCTGAGTTGCTTAACGGATATAGTAAAATGTACAATTACCAACGTAAATGTGAAAATATTACAACTATTTAAGTAACACCTAGCGCTCAGTAATTTGCAGCTTTGCAACTATGGAGCAACATATTGGTGCGCAAATTAGAACAGTAATCGAACAACGCGGTATGACCGTCACGGAATTTGCCAAACGCATCAATAAATCCAGGGAGAACGCCTACTCAATTTTTACGAGAAAAACGATCGATACTGGATTACTCAAACTCATCTCGGGAGTCTTAGATTACGACTTCTTCAAGCAGTTCAGTACCGAATACACAGTTCTAGAAGCTGCGTACGAACAAAATTTAGCAGAAAACAAAATGCTACGCGACTACAATCTCTTGTTGCGAAAGGAAAAATAGCCACTTTTATTGTGCTGATTTCTTGTGGATTCGCTTATTCTGCGTATCTTTGCACCCCAAATAGTATATTAATTAAAGTTTAACCTTATGAATTCTTACGAAACTGTTTTCATTTTAACTCCCGTTTTGTCTGATGAGCAGGCAAAGGAAGCAGTACAGAAATTCGAAGGCGAGATCACCTCTAAAGGAGGAAAAATCAAGCATTCGGAGAGCTGGGGTTTGCGCAAATTGGCCTACCCAATCCAGAAAAAATCAACAGGATTTTATTTCCTCGTTGAATTTGAAGCTGAAGGCAACGTGGTTGCAGATTACGAATTGATGATGAAGCGCGACGAGCGTGTACTCCGATTCCTAACTGTTAAAATGGATGCCGATCACCTTGCCTACGCTGACAAGCGTCGCGCAAAAGCTGGAGCAACTGCCTAATTTATTGTCAAACCCATTAAACAACGAGACATGTCAAACGATATCCGTTACCTTACTCCGATCAACATCGATATTAAAAAGGAGAAGTACTGCCGCTTCAAAAAGAGTGGTATTAAATTCATCGACTACAAAGACGCTAACTTCTTATTGAAATTAGTCAACGAACAAGGTAAAATTTTACCGCGTCGCATCACCGGTACTTCACAGAAGTATCAAAAACGTGTCAACAAAGCCATCAAGCGTGCCCGTCACCTTGCTATCTTGCCATACGTTGGCGACATGTTGAAATAAGTCATTGTTGAACGATATAATTGAGAAATCATGGAAGTCATTCTAAAGAAAAATGTAGATAAACTTGGTTACGCCAATGAGGTAGTAACTGTTAAGCCAGGATACGGACGTAATTTCCTTATCCCGCAAGGGTATGCAGTATTAGCTACCGCAAGTGCTAAAAAAGCACACGAAGAAATCATGCGTCAGAAGTCGCACAAAGAATCTAAAATGTTGGCTGAAGCACAAGCAGTTGCTGCTAAACTCGCAGATGTTACTTTGAGCATTGCTACTAAAGCTGGCGAAAACGGCAAAATCTTCGGATCTGTCAACACTGTACAAATCGCAGAAGCGCTTCGCGAAGCAGGTTTCGATATCGACCGCAAATCTTTGAAAATCAAAGACGAGCCTATTCGTGACCTCGGTACTTTCGAAGCAGAAGCCAACCTTTACAAAGGCGTGAAGCAAACTTTCAAAATTGAAGTAGTAAGCGAATAAGCGACTTACTCAGGAAATAAAAAAGCCCCGCAATTGCGGGGCTTTTTTTATGCTTTGAAATCTTAGAGGCTTTTATTTTTGACTTACTTCTTTAACCTATTTCTTTAACAAGATATTCCTTCACATAATTACCCACACCTTCCTCCAAGGAATGAAAACCACCGGTATAGCCGGCAGCTAAAAGTTTGGACATGTCGGCTTCTGTGAAATACTGGTATTTGTCTCGGATGTCAATAGGAGTGTCGATGAAACTGATTGAAGGTGCCAAGCCTAGCGCTTCGAAAGTCAGGCGCGCCAAATCGTAAAATGTGCGTGCCTTGCCTGACCCTAAATTGTAGAGGCCGCTTGCTGGGAGTGTGTCTTGTAAGAACTGACAAACTTTGGCCACGTCTTTGACATAGACAAAATCGCGCAATTGCTCGCCATCTTTATAGTTTGGGTGATGCGATCGAAAGAGTTGCATTTGCCCTTTTTCTTGAATTTGTTTGTAAGTGTGCAACACGACACTTGCCATGCGCCCTTTGTGGTATTCTTTTGGGCCGTAAACATTAAAGAACTTGAGTCCGTACCAATTTGGCGGTGTTTGGTTCTGGCCAAGCGCCCAGATATCAAAATCGTTTTTGGACTTCCCGTATAAATTCAGCGGTTGTAATTGAGTACTGAGGCTATGTTCATCTTTGTATCCGAACTCACCGAGCCCGTAGGTAGCTGCAGAGCTCGCGTAGACCAACGGGATTCGTTGGGCACTACAAATGCGCCAAATGGCTTGGCTGTAGTGTAAATTGAGATGGTCGAGGGCCTCTTGGCTTTTTTCGGTGGTGTCTGTGCGGGCGCCCAAATGAAATACAAAGCTGATCTTGAAGGCGTTTTCTTCAAACCAAGGTAAGAAGGCCTCGCGGTCTATGCATTGTTCGAAATTAAGGTGGGTCCAGTTAGGTTTTTTGGCTTCGACAGAAAAGTCGTCTACTAAAATGAGGTCTTGGTGCCCAGCTGCGTTGAGTGCTTCGGCTAAGTAACTGGCAATAAAGCCTGCGGCTCCGGTAACGACGATCATGTCAGAACAAACCGTTGATTTCGGCATCAATGGCGTTGATGATTTTACCGAGGTCTTCTTGGTTTTCAGGGAAGCGGTTGTTATCGACGTCAATGATGAGCAATTTGCCTTTGTCGTAGGTAGAAATCCAGGCTTCGTAGCGCTCGTTGAGGCGCTTGAGGTAGTCGAGGCGGATGCTTTCTTCGTAGTCGCGGCCGCGTTGCTGGATTTGCGATACCAAAGTTGGTACACTTGCGCGCAAGTAAATGAGAAGATCTGGCGCGGAGACAAAGGAATCCATGAGATTGAACAACGAGAAATAGTTTTCGAAGTCGCGGGTGGTCATGAGACCCATCGAGTGAAGGTTGGGCGCAAAAATGAAGGCATCTTCGTAGATGGTGCGGTCTTGAATAACAGTATGCGTAGATTCTTTGATTTCTTGGATTTGCGTAAAGCGGCTATTGAGGTAATAGATTTGCAGGTTGAAAGACCAACGCTGCATGTCGTGGTAGAAATCGTTGAGATAGGGGTTTTGATCCACGTCTTCAAAATGGGTGTCCCAGTTGTAATGTTTGGAGAGCAAGTTGGTTAAGGTGGTTTTACCCGAGCCAATATTTCCGGCGATCGCGACGTGCATAACTAAAAATTTAGAGGGCTAAAGTACGACATTTACAGTGAAACGTCAAAAATTGCGCCCTACATTTTCAGTCTAAAAACCTTGATTTTTTGTCCTTGTTGAAAATAAAATAAATCTTGTAGAACTTGAAGTTGCTGATAGTTTGAAGTCGGTAGTTCAATTCGACCTGAATGGACACTCGGCTTTAATTTTTCGATATAATTTTGATCTTGTAGCCAGATTTCATTTTGGTATCCGAATAGGGTAAGGCCTGGAGTTAAAGTCAACTTTTTAACCAAGGTGAGGTTGCGGTCAAATTCATACAAACAGCCGTTGCTAAGTACACAGATCAGGTTTTGTTCGTACTCAAAAAATTGAACAATTTGTGGGTCTTTGACGCCTCCAAAACAGTTGTCTACAATCTGAATCACTTCGGCTTGCTTGAAATTGTACAAAATCAGGCGCTCGCGGTACTGGTCAAAAATCCAAATAAAATCTGGCCTGGAACTTGCAGCGATTTTTGAGACTGAAGAAAAATCGAGCTCATAAAATGCGATTATTCCTTCTTGTAGTTGTAAAGTATTGTCTACAAGCCCAAGCATTTGTTGGTTTTCTGAAAACAACAAGCCACGCAAACCATTGATGGGCTGGATGTCGCTGATGTCTCCGAGGGTTTTGTACGTTTCTTGAAAAGGTTGCTGATTTTGCTCGTTTTGCAACCAAACGGTGTTGTCTTTCCATTGGTAGAGCTGGCCCCACTCATCACTCGTCCAGTTGTAGTTGCTGTCTTTTAGGGTGAGTTCTTTTTCGAATACCCAAGTTTGACCAATCACTAGGTTGGTGAGGAGAAGTCCGAGGAGAAGGGGAGTGAATTTCATTGACAACTCAAAATTTCTTGAAGTAATGCGTCGCGGTTTTGTAAGCGTGGAACTTTGTGTTGACCGCCTAATTTCCCTTTTTGTTTGAGCCAGCGGTGGAAGGTGCCATGGCTTGCTATTGTGATTAACGGAGAACCGATGTTGATATTGCCTTTTCTTTTTGCGTCGTAGTCTGCGTTGGCTTTTTTGAGTGCGGCATCTAGCGAGCTGGTAAAAGCGTCTAAATCATTTGGGGCTTGTTCAAATTCGATAAGCCAATGGTGACGTCCAACCTGCGTTGTTTGCGAAAAATCAGGAGCAACCGTATATTCCCTCACTTGAACATTGTGCGTCAAGCAGGCCTCTTTAATGGCTTGTTCGGCATGTTCAATAATGAGTTTTTCTCCAAAAGCATTGATGTAGTGAGCCGTTCTGCCACTGACTACAAAACGATACGGCGCTGTTTGCGTAAAGCGAATGGTGTCTCCGATGATGTAGCGCCAAAGCCCTGAAGACGTAGAGATGACCAAAGCGTAATCGGTGCCAATTTCTACTGCTTCTAAGGGAATGACCGTTTTAGAGGCTAAGCCCTCGAAAGCGTGCATCGGGATGAACTCATAAAAGACCTCAGAATTCGTGAGTAAGAGTAAATCTTTACAATCTTTTTGATCTTGTAAGCCAAAGTACCCTTCAGAAGCATTGTAGTTTTCAACGTAGTTCATGTCTGGGTTTCCTATGATTTTATCAAAGGCTACCTGGTATGGCGCAAAAGACATGCCGCCGTGAATATAAAGTTCCAAGTTGGGCCAAACTTCAGCAATACATTCTTTTTGACTCTTTTCTAGCACTTTTTGCAAGAGCAAAAGCGTCCAGCTCGGCACTCCAGCAATGATACAGATGTTTTGATCGAGGACAGATGCCGCCATGCGGTCGAGTTTCTCTTCCCAGTTTTCGAGCAGTGCGATCTCTTTTTTAGGAGTGCGGCGCAGTTCGGTCCAGATCGGGAGGTTATTGATGATGATCGCCGATAAATCGCCAATAAACACGCCGTGGCTGTGCTGCTCAATTTTGCCTGTGCCGCCCACAATAAGGTGCTTGGCATTGTAGAGTTTGCGTCCTTCAAAATTGTGGTAATACTGCGCGAGTAAGTCTTTGCCGCCCGCATAGTGGTTCTCCAAGAGTGAACTTTCGGTAATGGGTAAGATCTTGATGCGGTCTGCGGTAGTACCCGATGATTTGGCAAACCATTTGGTAGCTCCTGGCCAGAGCAAATCGGTTTCGCCTTCAATGGCGCGATCTATGTATGGCTTGAGTGTGCCGTAATCGGAAAGAGGAACGCTTTGTTGAAATTCTTTATAGCTCGAAAGCGCGGAAAAATTGTGCTGCTTTCCGTAGTGGGTTTGTGCACCCTCCAAAAGCAGAAACTCAAATGTGCGCTGTTGATTTGCAAGAGCTTGATCGCGGTAGTCGTTGATGCGATCCATACGCCAACCAATCCACCAAGAAAATAAGGTGTTAAACGGCATATTGCTGAATGAAATGTCTTAACCCCAGATGAGGATAGAAACGATAATGCCAATTAAGGCGATGGTGACGATGGTGCCTACTGCGGCAGTTGATCCTTCAAAAAAGTTATCTGACATAGCTGAAATTTGATGCTTCAAAAATAACCAATGTTTTGATTCTATAGGATATTCGGGCAAAAAAAAGACCCAACTGGGTCTTTTTCTCGATTTGGAGGCTCGTTAATCTCTGCTGCCCAAGAGGCGCAACAAAGACAAGAAGAGGTTGACAAAAGTGAGATACAACTGAAAACCAGCAAATAAGGCTAATTTTTGACGAAGTGTGCCATCCATTTGAGCCTGATGCGCCATGTTTTTGATCATTTGCATTTCGTAAGCCACAAGCCCAGTGAAAATGAAGACAGATACTAAAGAAATGATGTAATCAAAGCCGCTGCTGCCTAAAAACATATTGACGACACTCGATATAATGACGCCAAACAAGAGCATGTAAAGCAAGCTGCCAAATTTGGTGAGGTCTGTTTTGGTGGTGTAGCCCAAGAAAGCCATGAAGCCGAAAGAACCTGCAGTCAGAAGGAAAGTGGTTGCGAGTGTTCCGGTAGAGTAGGCCATGAATAAGACGGACAAACTCATGCCCAGTAAAACGGAATAAATGACAAAAAGCGCCATTAAAGTCCCAAAGGAGAATTTATTGAAGCCACCTGCCATGGCAAAGGAAATGAGGATTGGTGAAAACAAGACTACATAAAAGAACATGGATACACCACCACTTGCAGTGATGAAGAGGGAAGCCATTAGTTCGGTGTTGGTACCGATGATGTAAGAGATGACCCCGGTAATGGTGAGGGCGGCAAACATGTAGTTGTAAACGCTTTTGATGAAGTCGCGGGCGTAGTCTTGGCTGAGTGAGCCTGAATTTTGGTAATTGAGATCTTCCATGGTTAATGAATTTTAGCTTGTACTAAATTAATAAATTCTTTTCTCGTGGTTTCGTTGGTCATAAAAATTCCGGTAAAGGCGCTGGTGGTGGTGACGGAATTTTGTTTTTGCACCCCGCGCATTTGCATGCACATATGAGAACATTCAATCACGACAGCAACACCTTTTGGTGCAAGTGTTTGTTGGATGCAGTCGCGAATTTCGATCGTGAGTCTTTCTTGGACTTGTAACCTGCGAGCGAATGCATCTACTACGCGTGGAATTTTACTGAGTCCAACGATTTTTCCATCTGGGATGTAGGCAATGTGTGCCTTTCCAAAGAAGGGCAGCATGTGGTGTTCGCACATAGAGTATACTTCGATGTCCTTGACAAGCACCATTTCGGAATACGCTTCGTGAAAAATTGCCGATTCAATGAGCTCATCGGGATTTTGTTCGTAGCCGCTCGTGAGAAACTGCATGGCTTTGGCGACGCGTTCGGGTGTTTTGAGCAAGCCTTCTCTGCTAGGGTCTTCGCCGAGTTGGGCAATGACTGCTTTGTAGAGGTCTTGCAAATTAGAATTTTCCAAATGAATTGTTTTAAGCTACTAACGTGAAAAGGCCTAAAAAGGTTCCTTTCCGCCGTAGTATTCGACGTAATTGTTTTCGGTTTCGACAAGCTTGATTTTGGCGAGTTCACCGCCGTTTTCGAGAACGAGCGGAGCTAGGATATCCCAGATGGCAATGGCCATGATTTCTGTAGAGGCCATTTTACCAGCTAAAAAGGGGACGTCGAGGTTCAAGTTTTTGTGGTCAAGGGCTTCGATGATGTGTGTTTTGACCAATTGACTCAGGAGTTTGAGGTTCATGATGAAGCCGGTATCTGGATCTGGTGTGCCTTTGACGGTGACCCAGAGCTCGAAGTTGTGGCCGTGCCAGTTTTGGTTGGCGCATTTGCCAAATACTTCCCAGTTTTTTTCATCGGACCACTCAGGGCGCCAAAGTTTATGGGCTGCATTGAAGGTTTCGCGGCGTGTGATGTAGGTTGTTTTCATTAAAAAGCCAAATTACGATGCAAAGTTACTAAGAATGTTACATTTCATAAGCCCATCGCGGTCAATTTCGGTGAGTTCAACGGATACCATTTGATTGATGAGCGCTGGATTGAATGCCGTTTTGACTTTGACATAGTTTTCGGTGAATCCGTATAAAAAGCCTTCGTTTTCTTCTTGTTCAAAAAGCACCTGTCTTTTTTGACCTATTTGCGTTTCGTAAAAGGCTCTTTTTTTGCGATCGGAAAGCAAGTGAAGTATTTTACTTCTTTCTCTTCGCGTGTCCATAGGTACTTTTGCGCCCAGTTTTGGTGCGCCTGTATTGGCGCGCTCCGAATACGTGAATACATGTAAATAGGAAATGTCGAGGTCTTTTAAGAAATTGACGGTTGTCAAGAAATCTTCGTCGGTCTCGCCGGGAAAACCCACAATGACATCGACCCCAATGCAGGTGTCTGGGTTGCTCGATTTGATTTGCGCAACGCGTTCTGCAAATAATGCGCTTTTGTATTTGCGGCGCATTTTCTCTAGGATTTGGTCTGAACCACTTTGTAAAGGAATGTGAAAATGAGGCACGAAGCGACCTGCTTTGTTCAGACAAAAATCGATGATTTCATCGGAGAGCAGGTTGGGTTCGATAGATGAAATTCGGAAGCGTTCAATGCCTTCGACTTGGTCTAGTCCTTGAACGAGTCCAAAGAAGTTCTCGTCGCCACCTTGTCCGAAATCGCCGATATTGACACCAGTGAGCACTACTTCCTTGACTTCTGTTTGTGCAATTTTTTCTGCTTCTTGTAGTGTTTGAGCAATACTTGCATTGCGGCTCTTGCCGCGCGCCAGTGGAATGGTACAAAAAGTACAGAAGTAGTCGCAACCGTCTTGTACTTTCAGAAAAGAGCGCGTGCGGTCTCCGAAGGAATGTGAAGGAATGAAGTCGTGGGTGTGCTTGATGTTGTCGTGCACTACCTTTACATCGTCTTTCTTTTCGAGATGAGCCAGTACATTGAACTTCTCATTAGCACCCAATACGAGATCGACGCCGGGAATACGGCTGATTTCTTCGGGCTTGAGCTGGGCATAGCAGCCTAAAATGATCACCATTGATTCTGGTGAAATTTTTTTGGCTCTTTTGACGAGTTGCTTGCATTTTTTGTCTGCATTTTCCGTGACAGAGCAGGTGTTGATGACAAAAATATCGGGTTGATCTTCGAAATCTACCTTGGCAAAACCCCCATCTTCAAATAACCTCGCGATGGTGGAGGTCTCTGAAAAGTTGAGTTTACAACCTAGTGTATAAAATGCAACGCGTTCGTACTGATTCATCGCTGCAAAAGTACAAAATCCTTAACTTTGCATCAAAATTAAGTTATGAAGTACGATATCGCAGTAATCGGAGGAGGAATCGTTGGCGCCGCCACTTTTTATAAACTTCAAAAAAAGTTTCCCAATCTCAGTATCGTGCTTTTTGAAAAAGAAAAAGTACTCGCCGATCACCAGACTGGCAATAACTCCGGCGTCATTCACTCTGGCCTCTATTACAAGCCGGGTTCGCTCAAAGCGCGCAACTGTATTCAAGGTCGCAAAGAGCTCGTGCAGTTCGCCAAAGAATACAATATTGCTCACGACGTCTGCGGAAAGGTGGTGGTGGCCACCGATGAAGCCGAGTTGCCACACATGGATAAAATCTTCAATACTGGTCTAGAAAACGGCATAGAAGGCATCGAGAAAATTACGGCAGCTCAGGTCAATGAAATCGAGCCGCATGTTAAAAGTATTGGTGGTATCTGGGTTCCAGTAACGGGTATCATTGACTTTCGCGGTGCCACTGAAAAAATGGCCGAACTCGCTTTGGCTGCCAACCCACAAAGCGCAATGTATCTTGGTTGCGAAGTACAAGGAATCGAAAAAGGGGAGCAAAGCAGCACTATTTTTACGAGCAAAGGTAAATTTGAAGCGCGCTACCTCGTCTTTTGTTCCGGTTTGCAAGCAGACCGCTTAGCGCGCAAAGACGGCGTCGCACTCAAAGAACAAGTGGTCGGATTCCGCGGAGACTACTACGAACTCACGCCAGAAGCCAAACATAAAGTCAAAAACCTCATTTATCCGGTACCGAACCCCGACTTTCCTTTCTTGGGCGTGCATTTTACCCGCATGACCAACGGCGAAATCGAATGTGGGCCCAACGCAGTATTTACTTTCAAGCGCGAAGGTTACGGCAAAACTGACTTCTCACTACGCGACACCTACGACGCGCTCACCTACAAAGGCACCTGGAAACTCTTCTTCAACAATATGTCTTTTGGGATCAATGAATACCGCCGCGCCTTTTCTAAGAAATTATTTCTCAAGACGCTCCAACGAATGATTCCTTCGCTCACCATGGACGACATCCATCCGGGGCGTTCTGGCGTTCGTGCGCTCTTACTCGCCGAAGATGGCGATACCCGCGACGACTTCCGCATCGAGTACCACGGCAACTCTATTCACGTCTTGAACGCGCCATCGCCTGCTGCAACGGCTTCATTGGCCATTGGCGAGTATATTGCTGTGGAAGCAGAGAAGCATTTCAATCTGTAGCCTACTGCCGACTCAAATTTCCGGCCTTCCAGTCTTGGATCAGCTTAGACCAAGCGTAGGGGTTGAGGAGGTTATTTTGGGGCAATTGCCCATTGGTGTAGATTTTTGTGTTTTGTTGCTTGGTGAGTGCACCATAAGCTAGAGAAGCATCGGCATCTAGGCGCGCAGCAACAAACGCCAAAGACTCCCCGCTCAGTTCGCGCTGTGCTCTTCTGATGTCGTCTTCGTAGGGGTTCATATTTACAAAGTGCTGTGCAAAAGCTTCTTTGTTGGGCCAAGGATAAACCCTGACGTCTGGCATAGTGAGGGTATCGCGGGTCAGCATGTGAATAATGCTGTAACGGTTGTCTTGCAAAGAGTCAGGGACCCAAAATGGGCTTGTACTGTAGCCTTTTCTCGAAAAATAAAGGGTATCGCCCGGCTGGCAAACGATTGAAAAGAAGCCATAACCATCTGAAATAACGCCTTTATTGAGGGTTTTGTTATAAACGGTGGTATAGGGGAGCTCAAATGCTTCTTCGGTCACAACAACTCCAGATAACTGGATGAGTGGCTTTTCTATCCCTTGCGCAAACAGAGATAAACAAGGAATCAAGAGATAAAAAATGAAGAAAGATCGTTTCACAGTATAAAATTACGAATATCATGACGATTCAAAGCCTATTAGGTAACCGAATGGCAAATTTTATTGTTAAATTTGCAGGAATTTATTAAAAAATAAGTTCATGTCGCTCTCGAATCTATCCCAGATCACTGAAGGTTTAACCTATGACGACGTCCTATTGGCGCCAGCCTACTCCGAGGTGCTTCCTCGCGACGTCTCCTTGAAAAGCCACTTTACGAAGCAAATTGCCGTCAATACACCCATTGTTTCTGCAGCCATGGATACCGTTACGGAGTCTGCGCTTGCCATTTCTATTGCGCAGCAAGGCGGTATTGGCGTGATCCACAAAAACATGAGCATCCAAGCTCAGGCTTTAGAAGTGCGCAAGGTG
Organism: Cryomorphaceae bacterium; assembly: GCA_021299335.1. Classification (GTDB taxonomy): domain Bacteria; phylum Bacteroidota; class Bacteroidia; order Flavobacteriales_D; family Crocinitomicaceae; genus UBA952. Next base: position 24,874 of record JAJTGF010000021.1, on the reverse strand, counting down.
AAGCGTTCGGAAAGCGGCATGATTATCGATCCCATTACTTTACCCGAAGATGCTTTGGTCAAAGACGCACTAGCGCTCATGCGCGAGAACAGCATCGGTGGCATTCCAGTGGTAGATGCCAACCGCAAGTTAAAAGGTATCCTGACCAACCGCGATCTTCGCTTTGAAAAAAACCTCGAGCGTCCGGTCCGCGAAATCATGACCTCCGAACAAATCATTACAACGGGCGAAAGCACCGATCTCACCACCGCTGAGGTTATTCTCCAGCAAAACCGCATCGAAAAACTCCCAGTAGTCGATGCCGACAACCGCCTCATCGGCCTCATAACCTACCGCGACATCATCAAAGTAAAAGAGCACCCGAGCTCGTGCAAAGATCACCTTGGTCGTTTGCGAGTGGCCGCAGCTGTTGGCGTTACCCACGACACCATGGATCGCGTCGCCGCGCTCGTAGAAGCTGGCGTAGATGCCATCGTTATCGATACTGCCCATGGACACACCAAAGGAGTTGTCGATCAACTCAAGGCGGTTAAAGCTGTGTACCCCGAACTCCAGATTGTTGTTGGCAATATCGCAACGGCAGAAGCAGCTAAATACCTCGCTGAAGCCGGAGCAGATGCTGTCAAGGTCGGAATCGGGCCGGGCTCTATCTGCACCACGCGCGTTATTGCAGGTGTTGGTGTCCCGCAACTGACTGCCATCAATGAAGTCGCCAAAGCGCTAGAAGGTAGTGGTGTGCCGGTCATTGCCGACGGCGGAATCCGCTACACCGGTGATATCGTCAAAGCAATCGCTGCAGGTGCAGATGTCGTGATGCTCGGCTCCATGTTTGCTGGCGTAGAAGAATCGCCAGGAGAAACCATCATTTACGAGGGCCGCAAATTCAAGTCCTATCGTGGAATGGGTTCATTAGAAGCCATGCAAAAAGGGAGCAAAGACCGCTATTTCCAAGATGCCGAAGACGACATCAAAAAATTAGTACCCGAAGGTATTTCTGGTCGCGTACCTTACCGCGGCAAACTCATCGAAGTAATGTTCCAGCTCATTGGTGGCCTCCGCGCTGGTATGGGTTACTGCGGAGCACCTACCATTGACAAACTCAAAGGTGCACGATTTGTCCGCATTACTTCAGCTGGGGTGCGCGAATCTCATCCGCATGACGTCACCATCACCAGAGAAGCTCCTAATTACAGTATCAAATAATTAACTAATTAAGATTTAACCGCCTAATCAACAACGATGAAAAAGACCCTTGTATTATTCTTGTTTGGCTTTTTGACTCAGTTTACTTTTGCTCAGAAAGATCCTGTCGTCATGACGATCAACAACAAGCCAGTTACCAAATCAGAATTTTTACAGATTTACACCAAAAACAATCCAAATCCAAGCTTTGACAAAGATTCTTTGGATCGTTACATGGAATTATTCCAAGTTTTTAAACTCAAAGTTGCGGAGGCTGAAGCCCTTGGTTACGATACCCTTCCTCGTCTTCAAAAAGAACTCGACGGCTACAAAAAGCAATTGGCGCTGCCTTACTTAATCGATTCCGTTCAAAATCAGTCTATGGTTCAAGAAGCCTACAACCGCACTGCTACTGAGGTGCGTTGTTCGCATATTTTAGTAAAGCTAGACCCTAATGCCAGCCCTAAAGATACCCTAGCAGCCTACAATCGCTTACTCGGCTTAAAAGCACGCATCGAAAAAGGCGAAGACTTTGCTTCTGTCGCTAAATCCAAACTCGGTTCCGAAGATCCTTCGGTGGTCAACAACGGCGGTGACCTCGGTTACTTTACCGCTTTTCAAATGGTTTACCCCTTCGAGGAAAAAGCATACAACACACCCGTCGGAACTGTTTCTGAGCCCTTCAGAACGCGTTTCGGATACCACATCCTGAAAGTCACCGACAAGCGTCCAGCGCGCGGTACCATCAAAGTGGCTCACCTCATGATCTCAACAGGGAGAGAGGCCACAACCGAAACACGACAAAACGCCGAAAAGAAAATCAACGAGATTTACGACAGCCTAATGGCAGGTTCCTCTTGGGAAAAAATGGTTACGGCCTACTCCGAAGATGCCAATAGCGTCAAAAAAGGAGGGGAACTTCCCGCTTTTGGTTCGGGCACAAGCCAGCGCATGGTACTCGAATTTGAAGACGCCGCTTTTGCATTGAAAAAAGCTGGAGAATTTTCGAAGCCAGTAAAAACCCAATACGGTTATCACATCATCAAACTCATCGAATGGACGCCCGTCAAATCCTTTGACAACATGCGTCGCGAGTTACAAGCAAAGGTCAACAAAGACGAACGCTCGAAAATCACCCAAGATTCTTTTGTTCAAAAGCTCAAAATCCAATACAATTACGCTTACAAAGGCTCAAAAGCACTCGTCTCTATGGAGTCTCAAATCGATTCTACGTTCTTTGTCGGCAAATGGAAAGCCAGTTCGGTGAAATCCAACAAAACGCTTTTTGTACTCGATGGCAAGAAATACAAGCAACAAGACTTTGCCGCCTACATGGAAAAGAATTTCCGTTCGGTCCGCAAAGATGCCGCACCCGTTGTCATCAAACAACTTTACCAGCAATGGGAAAAAAACCAAGTGCTCGCCTACGAAGAAGCGCTTCTGCCTGCCAAATACCCGGCATACAAAGCACTTGTACAAGAATACCACGACGGCATTATTTTATATGAAATCATGCAAGACCAAGTTTGGAACAAAGCAGTGAAAGACACCGCTGGTTTGCGCGCTTTCTTCATGGAAAACCGCAGTAAATACGCCTGGACCAATCGCATCGATGCAACGGTCTACGAATGTAAAGATGAATTTATTGCTGTTCAAGTGTATGGCATGCTCGTTCAATCTGACACCGTCAACTCCAAAGCTGTACTAGATGTCATCAACAAAGACTCCGAGCTCAACCTTAAGGTGCGCATGAATAAATTTGAAGTTGCACAAACGCCTTATTTGCAAAATCGCAATTTTACGCCTGGTCTCAATCCAGTATATTCCATGGATGGCAAATGGTACGTCGTCAAAGTAGCAGCTTTGTTGCCACCGGCCCCCAAAGAATACACCGAGGCAAAGGGCTTGGCTACTTCAGACTACCAAGCTTTTCTCGAGAAAAAATGGTTAGAGGCGTTACGTTTAAAGCACAAGATCGTCATCAATGAAGACGTGCTCTATCAAATCGGCCAATAATGATTTATAAAACCCTTCTTTTACTCGGTATTCAATTTTTGCTGTTCAGTGAGCTACACAGCCAAAAGCTTGTGAACCAAATTGTTGCCCAAGTAGGAGACAACATTATCCTTTGGTCTGACATCGAAACCCAACGTTTGCAACTTTCCGAAAAAGAGCGTGCAATCTCAGGAAAAGAGTGTCAAATTTTAGAGCAATTGTTACTCGAAGAGCTCCTCGTGAATCAAGCCCTTATTGATAGTCTTGTCATCTCCGACGAGCAAGTCGATGCAGAAATGGAAAACCGCTTGCGCATAATGGAAAACAAGATGGGCGGCAGAGAGAATTTAGAGGCCTTTTATGGCAAGTCTACGGTGGCGATCAAAGAAGAATTCCGCACCATAATCCGCAACAAAATGCTCGCTCAAGAAATGGAGCGCAAAATCACTGGCGAGATCACCGTTACGCCCAAAGAAGTAGCGGCTTTCTATGCCCAGCTTCCCAAAGACAGCATTCCATTTATCAACATGAAGCTGAGCTTTCAGCAAATTGTGCAATTTCCAGAGCTCACGGCAGCCGACAAAAAATTGGCCTATGATCAGCTTGCAGAGATTAGAAAGCAAATTGTCAGTGGCAGTAAACCATTTGAAACTATGGCGCGCCTCAAATCCATGGACCCCGGTTCTGCGAGCCAAGGAGGTAAAATTGCCGCATCCAAAGGCATGATGGTTCCGCAATTCGAGGCAACTGTTTTTGACCTCAAGCCCGGTGAAGTTTCCGAAATCGTCGAAACAATGTACGGCTACCACATCATCAAGCTCGTTTCGCGCAAAGGTGATGACTACACCTGCCTTCACATCCTGATCATGCCCGAATACAGCTCTGCGAGCATCTCTATTGCCTCTGCGCGCATGGATACCTGCTACCAATTACTTTCTCGCAACGCCATTACCTGGGACGAAGCCGTACTCCGTTTTTCAAACGATGATGCCACCAAACAAAACAAAGGTGTCCTGACCAATCCATACACCATGGATATCTATTGGGACATGGAACAACTCAACGAAATTGACCAGCAAATCTATTTATTAACAGACGCACTCGAGAGCGGTGGGGTTTCTCAACCCTCTCTATACATGGATTTATTTGAAAGAAAGCAAGGAATCCGAATAGTACGCCTTCAAAACCGCGTGCCGGCTCACCAAGCCAATCTCGAACAAGACTACGCCTTGATCAAATTGGCCGCCGAAAACGACAAAAAACAGCGCGTCCTCGACGCCTGGACCGCTTCAAAAATACCTAACTCATATATCCGCCTCGATGCACAATTCCAAGATTGTGATTTTCGAGTAAATTGGCTCAAAACTCCGTAATTACCCATGACAGATAAAGAAAGAATAGATCAGTTAGTTATTGACTACCAGGCGCTAAAGAAAGAAGTACACCAAGTAATCATCGGTCAAGATGACGTCGTAGACCAAGTCTTGATTGCTATTTTCTCTCGTTCGCACTGTTTGCTTGTGGGCGTGCCTGGCTTGGCCAAAACACTCTTGGTCAACACGATTGCCAAGACACTAGGCCTTTCTTTCAATCGGATTCAGTTTACACCAGACCTCATGCCCTCGGACATCATCGGTTCTGAAATTTTGGACGAGTCCAAACAATTCAAATTTATCAAGGGGCCTATTTTTTCGAACATGATTTTGGCCGATGAAATCAACCGAACGCCGCCAAAAACCCAAGCAGCACTTCTCGAGGCCATGCAAGAGCGCGCCGTTACTGCTGCAGGCACTACCTACAATTTGGAGGCGCCATTTTTTGTGCTAGCAACTCAAAACCCAATTGAACAAGAAGGGACTTATCCTTTACCCGAAGCACAACTAGACCGCTTCATGTTCAATATTTGGGTAGATTATCCGTCTTACCAAGAAGAACTGGCCATTGTCAAATCCAGTACTTCTGATCAAGTTGTTGCGCTACAAACGGTTTTGAACGCCCAACAAATCATCGATTATCAAGCGCTCATTCGCCGTATTCCGGTCGCTGAGAACGTGCTTGAGTATGCAGTAACCTTGGTGGCTAAAACACGCCACAAAGACCCGCTCGCACCCCAAATCACTAAAGATTTCATCACTTGGGGAGCCGGGCCGCGCGCGTCTCAAAACCTGATCATTGCAGCCAAGTGTCATGCGGCGCTCAATGGTAAATATTCTCCTGATATCGAAGACGTAAAAGCCGTCGCCAAAGCTATTTTACGCCATCGATTGGTGAGAAACTACCGCGCTGAGGCAGAAGGCTATAGCATGGATGCCATCATTGAAGCTTTGCTTTAAGATCAGTTTTTTTTATGATTGATTTCTATCAATTCGCTTAATTTTACATCGTGAAATTACTGAGTGTACTTTTATTGGTTCATTGTAGTCACACGGAGCACCAAAAAAGCGCACTCTCCAGCGGGCAAACGCTAGATGAAGATTGCCCAGTCTGCGATTTGTCTTTAAGTGTTTTTACGAGCCCTACAGCGCTTGTTTTTAGTTCTGTGAAGCAAGTGCCTGATGTTCGGGTTGAATTGAATTATTCAGGTCTATCTCAAACAACGAGCATTTTATTTCAGCTTCGGGCTCCACCTGCATCTCCTATGTTTTAACATTAGAATGCACACTTAAGTTCCTGAAATCACATGAAAAACTTCCTTTTTGGGGTGGCTATTTTGTACAGCTTTCCCTCCCTTGCACAGCAAGGCATCCAAGGTCTCGTGCAAGATGCACAAACTAAACTACCTATTCAAAATGTCATTGTAACTGTTCCCGCTTTTCAAATTCAAGTTCGGACAGACAGCAATGGCGTATTTGAACTGCCCTTTACTTGGACAGACCACCAACTTGTACGATTGAGAAATCCCGAATACCAACTTCTAGATACACTCATTCAATTTGAACTGCCCTTTACTTGGACAGACCACCAACTTGTACGATTGAGAAATCCCGAATACCAACTTCTAGATACACTCATTCAAGGATCAGCAACACCAATTACTTTACGCCTAAATCTGGGGCACATGACCACAGAAGAGGTAACCGTGAGTGGCCAGCAAGTTGCACTGCGCCATAAAAGTACAGTGCCCATTGAAGTGCGCAATCTCAAAGATTTGCAGCTGTCTGGCGGTATGAACGTATCTGAATTATTGACAAAAATACCGGGTGTCTATGCAAGTACGTTGGGGAATGGCATCGCTAAGCCAGTGATCCGCGGGATGCAAGGCATGCGCGTGGTGACCTTAGTGAATGGGGTGCGCTTGGAAGGGCAGCAGTGGGGTGGAGATCACGGCATGGGGATAGGAGAACTTGCGCTGGGTTCTGCAGAAGTCATCAAAGGACCAGCCTCGGTTTTGTACGGTGCAGATGCATTGGGTGGAGTGGTTTATTTGGCCGATGAATCTTTCGCTCAAATTGGACGTCAGGAGTGGAGTGTTCAGCAAAAATGGAATCAAAACACCAACGGGAGCACTTCGAGTTTAATGTACAAAAAGAGTAGCGGTAATCGGCGGTTTTTAGTCGCCGGAAGCTATGCAAATCACGCAGATTTTCAATTGCCAAATGGCCTGTTCGCCAAAAATTCTCGCTTTCACGAATGGGTTGGTAAAGCGGCATATTCTTGGTTCAAGCCCAATCAATTTCATGTTTTGCGTTATGCTTTCAATAATTCAGTTGCTGGCATACCTGGGCATACCCACGATACCCTCGCAACGCCTCTGAGTTTTCAAGTTCCCATTCAAGGTCGGCGCTATTCTTTGCCAGCGCAGTTCTTTACCAATCAGTTACTCAGTTACGAATACAAGCGATTTTACAAAAACAGCGAAGTCAATCTCCTACTCGCACAAACGTTAAACCGCTTGGTTGAATACGATGAGAAAGTCACCAAACCATTTATGGAGATGAATTTATGGAACTCCATCTATCAAGCAAAATGGACCCGTAAATGGGCCCGTGTGCAATTGATGCTCGGTACAGCAGGCATGTTGCAATTGAATCGCAATGCACCCTTTGCTGCCGAGCAATTATTGCCAGATGCCCAAACCTTGGATCAAGGGCTTTTTGCTTTGTTCAAATGGGAGCTATCTTCAGCGCAACTCATTCAAATGGGCCTCAGGCAAGATCTACGACTCATTCAAACCACTCAAGATGGCTCGCCACTTCAAAAGATCTATGCAAGCCCCAACGCCTCATTTGGTTGGAGTTACCACATTCAACCCAAGATGGAGAGTCGATTCAATCTTTCGAGCGGTTTTCGGGCACCCCACCTCAGCGAATTATTAGCTGATGGTTTTCATCATGGTGCCTTGCGCTATGAAGTTGGCGACCTTCAACTCAAACCTGAGCGCAGCCTTCAGCTCGATTGGGTTTTAGAGCGGGGTGGAGCGCACGGGAACTTGAGTATCAATCCATATCATGCTTGGGTTGCCAACTACATCTATTTGCAACCAAGTGGAGCTGCAATTGACGGCATTCCTGTTTTTGCATATCAACAGCTCAAAGAAGGTCGTTTATATGGTTTTGACTTGAGCGCGCATTACCATCCGCATTGGCTGCATCACCTGCATTGGGAAGGTTCTTTTTCATACGTACAATTCACGAGTAATCAAGATAGTTCTATCTCCTTGCTTCCACCTACGCGTCTTCAGAATGAATTCAAATACGATTGGAAAAGGTCTGGCACTATCAGTAAAATCGAGTTCAGCCTGAGTCACCAATGGCTGGCTGCACAAACGCGAGTAGCCTACCAAGAAACGGCCAGTGAAAGTTATCAGCTCTTGCATTTCAATGCACGCGTATACATAGAAAAAAGTGGTGCTTGGATTCTGCAAACTGGCGTTAGAAATCTGACGAATACGATTTATATCGATCATTTATCTCGCTTGAAAAATATTGGAATGCCGGGTCCTGGTAGGCATTTCTACATCAGTCTCAAATACCAGATTCAACAACAAATTCAAAAATAATAGTCATGAAAAAAATGTTGGTAATTGCAAGTGCATTCGGTTTGTTCAGTGTTTCTTGTGCCAAAAATAAATGTGCAGAATGTCATTACGATGCTCCTTCTGGAGAGGTAGAAATGGGAACATTTTGTGGCGATGAGCTCAAAAACTTGGAGGAACTTGGAACTTATTCAGATTCTCTGGGTAATACCTATGTTGTTCATTGCGGAGAACACTAATTCACATAACTTTTCAACATTTTGAGCATTTGTTGATAAGTGACAAATGCAATAGTTGTCATTAAGACACAAAGGGGCTAATTTTATATAAGAATTAGGCCAATATGTTCGACGACGAAGAAGAAGAGTACACCGACAGCAGTTTGAGCGAAGACATCGAGCACTTCGAGGCCCATCTTAAAGGTCAAAAACTCAAATTTATCGACAGCGACCGCCTAGAAGGGCTCATCGATCACTACCTCATTCAGGGCCAATTCAATAAAGCGAAAATCGCTGCTGAGTTTGGCATTTATCAATTTGCTTACAATCCCCTATTCAAATTGCGCAAAGCCCAAGCATTGGGTGGTATGGGTTTGCTTCAAGAGGCGCTCGATTGCGTAGTTCAGCTAGAAAGACAAGAAATCGATAGTGCAGAGCTCTACCTTACCAAAGCGTCTATACATGCCCAGCAGCGCGAACACAAGCAAGCCATTCGCTATTTCAAATTGGCACTCGAGCACTCAGATCCAGCCGAACACGACTACATCTACCTCGACATCGCTATCGAATACGAGCGTTTGCAACAATACCAAGATGCCATTGATACCCTACACCAAGCGCTCAAAGCCAACAAGCACAACGAAGCCGCACTTTATGAGTTGGGTCGTTGCTACGATGCTTTAGGTGCTACCCAAGACTCCATCGATGCCTACCTTAAATTCATCGACGAGCAACCTTATTCCAGTACTGCTTGGTACAACCTCGGCAATGCTTACAGCAGGCTTGAAAACTACGACCGAGCGGTGTGGGCTTATGAATATGCCATTCTCATCAATGAAGAATTTGGTCCTGCACATTTCAACTTAGGCAATGCTTACCTTTCGCTAGAGAAGTACCACAAGGCAATTGAACACTTTGAGCTTTGCATGAAACACGATGGCGACGACGCCATGGCTTTGTGCTATATCGGAGAGGCCTACGAACAGCTCAACGAGCTCGAACTCTCTAAGCATTACTACAAGCTCAGCATTGACCTCGAACCTATGCTACCAGAAGCTTGGTTGGGTTTAGGAATCGTAGAAGATTTAATGGGCTTCACCAAAGAAGGTATCGTCTTGATTCAAAAAGCCCTCGATTACGACCCCGACAACGCCGGTATTCACCACGTCTTAGCCGGCGCTTATCAAAAAGCAGAACTCGCTTCCGAGGCCCAGTTTCACTACCTCAAAAGCCTCGAGTTACTCCCCGAAGACCAAGAAGCTCTCAGCGACTACATTGAGTTTCTTTCGGCCTCGTCACTCGCAGATGCGCAAACGTTCTTATTGCAATACAGCGCAGCGCATCCAGCTGTTTTTGATGCGCAGCTGCACCTCATCAATATCAAATGGCAAATGGGGCAGTACTCCGAAGCCAAACACCTCTATCAGGTTTGTTTGGCCCAAGACGCCACGAGCGCCAAACAGATTTTTGAAATCAACCCCAAATTACTAGACGACAACGATTTTTTATACTTAGCTGATTAACCATGAATTTTAAACTCTCATTTATCCCGAAACGTAGTGAAAAACCCCGTAATAAAGGCGTCACCATGATGATGGATAAAGGTATGGGGCTCCGTGAAACCGAACATTTCATCGAAGCTTCTGCTCACCTAACAGACTTGGTCAAATTTGGCTTTGGAACCGCTTTTGTAACCCGTCAGCTCGAGGATAAAATCAGACTGTACCGCGAGGCTGGCATTCGTCCTTATTTTGGCGGAACGCTCTTTGAAGCATTTTATGCCCGCGGTATGTTCAAGGAATTTGTCAAAATGCTCGATAAATACGACCTCGATCTTGCAGAAATCTCCGATGGTTCTATCATTATTCCGCACGACGAAAAGTGCAAACTCATTCACGAGTTGGCCCAAACAAGAACCGTTCTATCCGAGGTCGGTTCCAAAGATTCTGGTATCCTGATTTCACCAGCAAAGTGGGTGCGCCTCATGAAAGCTGAATTGGAAGCCGGAAGTTGGAAAGTCATCGCAGAGGGCAGAGAAGCTGGTAATGTGGGCGTATTCAGACCCAATGGCACCGCGCATACCATGCTCATCAATCGCATTATCGCCAACGTGAAGCCCGAAGACATCCTCTGGGAAGCGCCACAAAAAAACCAACAGGTATGGTTTATTAAACTATTTGGCGCAGAAGTAAATCTCGGCAATATCGCTCCTAATGACCTCATTCCGCTCGAATGTTTGCGTTTGGGATTGCGTGGCGACACCTTCTTTGATTTTCTCCCCAAATCTTATGCTGACCGCCTCAAGCAGGTCAATGATGAGTCCGACGACGAGCTAGAAGATGACCAAGAATAATTCGCAAGCGCCTTATACCAAACACTTCCAAATCACAGGTCATCAAGGTCCTATTTATGCCCTGAGCCAAGATCAAGACTACATTTACTCCGCCTCAGCAGACAAATTTGTGGCACGCTGGCACAAGAACTCCGGCCACCAAGACCAATTTGCCATTCGCTGCACACAAGCGCCTTTTAGCCTGCTTGTTTTGTCAGATGTGTACCAACTCCTTATTGGTTTATCAGATGGCAGTTTGCATGTCATCGACACCCAGCAAAAAACCGAAATCAAATACCTTAAAGCCCATCAGGCAGCAGTGTTTGCGCTTGCCGAGAATTGGCATCTGCAGCAGCGTTATACCGCAGATGCAGAAGGCAATGTTTTCGTTTGGGATGTCCATTGGAACCTGCTTTTACAATTGCCCCTGGCTTGCGGTAAAATTCGACAAATTGTTGTCGCCGCTGACGGTAGTTCTATTGTGCTCGCATGCGGAGACGGTTTTTTCAGAATTTTAGAGACGACATTTTTCAATGAAATTCAAAAAGTATATGCGCATCAGGAGGGTTGCACAGCTGTCTGTTTGCTGCCAAACGGAGACCTACTGAGCGCGGGCAAAGATGCTTACGTCAGACGCTGGACCTCAGAAGGCCTGAAGTCTAAAGCTTTCCCTGCTCATCTCGGGACCATCTACCAAATATTGCACTTAGAATCAGGCGTCTATGTGACGGCTTCCCGAGACAAAACACTCAAGATTTGGTCTGCAGCGAACGATCAAATCGTCTGTAAAATAGATTTACAAATGGCTGGTCACCGCCATTCGGTCAATGCACTATTGCCCATCGAGAATGGTTTTATCAGTGCTGGCGACGATAAAAGAATCATCTGCTGGCATACATCTGAGCAAAATTCATTGTAATTTTAAAAAATGAAGTGTTGGGCACTCGTTTTTGTTTTTTGCGGTCTTGCGGTGCAGGCTCAATTTCAATTTAACTTTACGAGTGCTATTCCCGTTATTTCCGATGGTCAAAACCTCACCAAAGCTTGGGCAGGGGGGCTCAATACGCCCCAGTTTTCAAGCCTAGATTACGATTTTGATGGCGATGAAGATCTCTTGGTCTTTGACCGAAGCGCAGATCAACTCAGGGTATTTAAACAAGTCAGTAATGGCGGTACACCAAGCTATGAACTCGACCTGCGCGCGCATTTGTTTTTCCCAACACCCCTCAATTACCGCGTCACTACTTATGATTACGATAACGACGGGAGAAAAGATCTCTTCTGCTACACGGTGGGTGGGATCAAAGCCTACAGAAATATTGGTTCTGCGTCAAATGGGCTGCTTTGGCAGGCCTATAATCCTTACTTAGTATCGAACTATGCGGGTCCGACACTTAACTTGTATATCAGTGCGGCAGATATTCCAGCACTCGTCGATGTCGAGGGCGATGGCGATATGGACATCCTCACTTATCACATCAGCGGTGAGTACTTACAGTACCATCAGAATCAAAGCCAAGAGCTTTATGGTCATGCGGACTCCCTTATTTTCATCCTCAAAAACCGCTGTTGGGGTAAATACCGCGAAGACGTTACCAGCAATACGCTTTTCTTAAACGATACCAGTTCTTATTGCACAGATGGCAATGTTTCAAATCCAGAATTGCCCTCCAATATTGCTAATAAAGCACATGCAGGCTCAACTGTTTTAGCCCTAGACCTCGATCAGTCAGGCGTTTTGGACCTCGTTTTGGGAGATGTTGCTTATGGTAATCTTGTTCGTCTTATGAACGGAGGAACAGCTCCTAATACGAACTCGCCAATGGTGAGCGCCGACTACAACTTCCCGAGCAACACCACACCCGCCGATGTACAGCTTTTTCCGGCAGCCTATTATCTAGATATCGATTTTGACCTCAAAAAAGACCTTTTAGTTGCCCCTAATGCCAACAACGTTTCTGAAAATGAAAATAGCGTTTGGTTCTATAAAAATTTAGCAACAAACCAAGCCCCTGTTTTTGTTTATCAAGACCATGATTGGCTTCAAGGCGACATGATTGACCACGGCTTGGGTTCTGTGCCGTTGGTATACGACGTCAATCAAGACGGCCTCAACGACTTACTCGTTGCCAATTATTTTGCCTATAAACCTGTTCTGAATAAAGAAGCCAGGATTGCTTATTACCAAAATATAGGCACAACAACAGCTCCGCAACTGATTTTAGTAGACCAAGATTTTTTGAATTTAGCTTCATCCAATCTTGGTTTGCGCTTATTGCCCGCCATGGGAGACCTCAATGGCGATACCAAACCGGACATCATACTCGGAAGAGAAAATGGCCAAATTGCCTTTTTTTTGAATGCGAGTACTGGTTCTGCTCCTAATTTTCAGCTACAATCCAATGCCATTCTTGATGCCAATAATCAAATTATTCAGGTTCCCTTGTATGCTGCTCCTCAACTTTTTGACTTCAACAAAGATGGTTTGCTCGATTTAATTGTTGGGCATAAAGGAGGAACCCTCTATTATTACAAGAATACTGGAACGTCCAACACTCCTGTTTTTACACTCGAAACATCGGTTTTGGGAGGCGTGAATGTTCAAAGTAATGGCCCAGATGGCTTTGCCGTACCACATTTATTTGACTTTCAAGACACCACTTATTTAATGGTCGGAGCCCTCGATGGCCGCCTCCATTTTTACGACAGCATTTCCACTGATCCATTGGCTGATTTTCATGAACGCAGCTCAGATTTCTTGGGCTTGAGTGCCCAAATTGGCGCTTATGCTGCTGCTGTAATTGGCAATCTCGACAACGACCCCCACCTCGAGCTATTTGTAGGTCAAGATGCTGGGGGCTTGTTTTTGTTGGAAAACGAGCCTGGCTCAGATTTACATATTTCGGAAATTACCGTGCAGCCGTTACAGGTATTTCCCAATCCAACTAAAGGAAAGATCGCTATCAAAGGACTGCAGGGCAGCAGTTCTGGCGCCATTTATAATTTATTGGGTCAAAAGGTCTTGGTGTTCCCTTTTATTTCAGCTCAAGATATGTTAGATATTACAGCGCTAGAGCTGGGAACTTACATTTTAAAGTTGGACAACGGGCAAAGTGCGTTGTTCATGAAGCACTAAAATGATTTGCTCAGTTGCTTACTTGATCTGCAGTTCAAGTAAGGTTTGGCCATTGAGTTCGGCGCGCAGAGAATCGCCAATTTGAACAGGGCCAACACCCGCGGGGGTGCCCGTAAAAATGAGGTCACCGGTTTTGAGCGTCACAAACTGCGATACATACGCAATAATGGTGTCTATGCTGAAAATAAAATCTTTGGGGTGCCCGATTTGTCTGAGTTCACCGTTCTGAAACAACTTGAATTCAGCTTCATTTATATTGATCTCACTTTTTTGAATCCAGGTATTAGAAAGTGGCGCACTGTGGTCAAAACCTTTTGCTTTTTCCCAGGGCAAACCGTTTTCCTTGCATTGCTGCTGAATGTCTCTGGCGGTGAAATCTATGCCAAGCGTAAAATGTGTGTAATACTTGTGGGCAAATTCAGGGGAGATATGCTTGCCCACCTTTTCGATACGAACAACGAGTTCGCATTCGAAATGCAGGTCTTTGGTGAAGGTGGGGTAATAAAAATCTCCTTCTCGGAGTAAGGCGGTATCTGGTTTGAGAAAATAGAGGGGCTCTGAAGGGAGCGCTGCTTTCATTTCTTTGGCATGATCGGCATAATTGCGACCAATACAGATGATTTTCATGGCTTTTTGAATTTATTTTTCAATAATTCGAGCTTGTCTTCAATGTTTTGCGAACTGTTGCTGGCTTTGATGCGCTCCATTTCTTTGCGCAAGACTTGTTTGGTGTAGAGCGGAAAATCGGCCTCGAGCATCCAGCCGTAGTATCCGGGCTCAAGCTTGAGTACTTGCGCAACGGTTTTGCCTTTGTGCTTTCCGAAGTTATAGCAGACTTCTTGGTTTTCATCGTAGGCCAAACGACCAGCAAAATCGGCCTGTTGGTTACCAACGGTAGAAAATTTTGATAAGCCGGCTATGTCGTTTTGTAAATCGGTGTATTTTTCGGTTTGCGCTTGCAATACTTCTAGCGTGGCAAGGGTGTCGTAGAGTGCATTGTGGGCATTCTCTATTTGCTTTCCACAGTAGAATTGATAAGCAGCTGCTAAGGTACGCTGTTCCATTTTATGGAAGATGTTTTGTACATCTACAAAATGGCGTGCGCCGAGGTCAAAATCAATGTTGCAACGCAATAATTCTTCGGACAACACTGGAATGTCAAATTTATTGGAGTTGTAACCTGCTAAATCAGCATCGTCAATGAATGCGATGAGGCGTGGAGCAAGTACCTCAAAAGTGGGTGCGTCTGCAACCATTTCATTAGTGATGCCGTGAATGGCCGCGATTTCTGCCGGAATAGGCTGGCATGGATTCACCAACTCATTAAAGGTTTCTGTATGGCCGTCAGGGAAAAGTTTAATGACGGCTATCTGAACGATGCGGTCTTTGGTAATTTGCAGGCCGGTGGTCTCGAGGTCAAAAACACAAAGCGGGCGAACGAGTTGTAGCGCCATGCTTAGATGCTTGTTTCGGGGTCAAAACCTTCGAGGTAATCTGCCACACGACGCACAAACTGACCACCAAGTGCGCCGTCTACAACGCGGTGATCGTAGGAGTGCGACAAGAACATTTTGTGACGAATGCCAATGAAGTCTCCTTCAGGGGTTTCAATCACTGCAGGAACTTTGCGGATCGCACCGAGCGCTAAGATTGCAACCTGAGGTTGATTGATGATCGGAGTGCCCATGACGTTACCGAAGGTTCCGACATTCGTTACAGTGTAGGTGCCACCTTGGATATCTTCTGGCTTGAGTTTGTTGTTGCGGGCGTTATTGGCGAGTTCGTTAACAGCCTTGGCTAAACCAACGAGGTTCATGCGGTCTGCATTTTTAATAACGGGCACGATGAGGTTGCCACTTGGCAAAGCCGCAGCCATCCCAATATTGATGTCTTTTCGTTTGATGATGTTGGTGCCAGAAACCGATACGTTGATCATGGGGAAGTCTTTGATGGCTTTGGCCACCGCTTCCATAAAAATAGGCGTAAAGGTCAGGTTTTCACCTTCGCGTTTCTTGAACTCGTTTTTCATGCGCTCGCGCCATTTCACGATTGTGGTGACGTCAGCCTCCACATAAGAGGTTACGTGCGGAGAAACATGCACAGACATCACCATATGTTCGGCGATGAGCTTGCGCATGCGGTCCATCTCGATGATTTCGTCGCCGCTGTTCGGAATCACGACAGGTTCTTTGATTTGAATCGAGGTAGCAGCCGGAGCTGGAGCTGTGCTGGTTGGGGCCGCTGGTGTTGGCGTCGAAACAGCTGCACTTGCAGGGGCAGCACTTCTGTTCTCCAAGAATTGGAGCATGTCTTTTTTAGTAACGCGGCCGTCTTGACCAGTACCTTGGATGGCAGCTAATTCTTGGGCGCTTACGTTTTCTTTTAGTGCAATAGTGCGCACCAGTGGTGAATAAAAACGACCATCGGTACTTTTTGCTACCGGAGCTGAAGCAGGGGCCGCACTCTCTGGAGTAGCATTTGCTTCGGCAACAGCAACTGGAGCTGGCGCAGCTGATGCAGCAACTGGGGCAGGGGCAGCCGCTTCACCATCTGTAGATAAAATGGCGATGACATCACCGACTTGGGCAACTTGGTCTTTTTCGAAAAGAATTTTAATCAGGGTACCGGCTGCCTCAGAGGGGAGTTCGTTGTCTACTTTATCTGTTGCAACTTCTACGAGTGGTTCGTCCATGGCAACAGCGTCGCCAATGTTCTTGAGCCAATTGGTAATGGTTGCTTCGGTAACGCTTTCACCCATTTTGGGTAGACGAATTTCTATTTCTGCCATGTTGCTGTTAATTGATGTCGTTGATCTGCCTGCAAAATTAAGCAAAATCAGACAATTATTAGTGTGGTTCGTTGTCTAGCTGCCTGAGTTGTCGCCACACCGATGTGAGGTCGTGACTTGGTCTGTAGGATTTAGTGTAAATAAACGCTTGTAATTCAGTGGGTTGATCGCTGTTTAAATTCGGCTCAAGGATGCAAAGTTTGCCTTTTCTATTGACATCGTTTTGGGGCTTCACACCTACAAAAGAGCAGTGCCCTAACAGGACCTGAAAAATATTTCGGATGAATTGTTGCGGACGTCGAAAAATCCAAAAGAGGAGCGGTGATAAAAGCACTAAAATACTTGCTAAAACAAGATCAAATAAGCGTTTGATGCGTTTGTTGGCAGGAAGTTGTAGTGCATCAAAATGGATGTTGTAATAGGCACCTGCTTGATCGATAGAAGAGCTGCCAATAAGGTAGCTGGTATCGGGTTGGGCAATTTTGTATTCGAGCGCTAGACCAGCGGTGTCGGCCATGTAATGGATGATGCGAGAAGCGCCTACATCTTTGGCCGAAAAAATCATTTCATTGAGCTGGTGTACGCGAATGATGTCCTCGAGTTGTGCACTCGCGTTGACAGGAAGTTCACTGACGGCAATCTGATGGATTTGTTCAATTTCTGGGTATGTTGCTTGCAATAAATGGGAGATGCGCTCAAACTCTTCATGATTGGCTACAATGCCAAAGCGTTTTTTAGGAAGTTTGCCAAAATCGATGCGCCCTTTGGTGCTGAGTTCTTTGAGTGCTCGGGTCAGATAGAAAGCCAACAAAAAGCCTACGGCGCCAAGTAAAATAAAGAGTCGGGAGAACTGCCATTCTTTGGTAAATAACGCATATGCGACCAATATGGTGATGGTGCCAAAAAATGTACTTTTCCAGATTTGATGAATGCGCGTTCCGCGGTCGTAGAGGCCAAAAAGCCACGAACAAAAAATCCAGATGCCTACATAAAATGGAATCAACACATCATAGGCCCAAGCAGGAAAGAGAATTTGGTTTTGTTTCCATTGTTGGGCCAGTAGATATAAAAAACATACGGATATCGTGGTGTCAATTGCCGGCCACAAGAGGTTGTTTAGTAATCTTTTGAGGATTGAAGCGCTTGCTCTTAAGTAGATAGCGAAGTGGATGGCCAATGAAAAGATCCGGGCATATCGCGCCGAAAAATGTTTCTTGGCGAATATGACCATGGCGTTGTAGAAGACAAAAACGTAGTTTAGAGAGCCTTTCTTGGTGCTTTCACCTTTGTAATGAATGATTTTGGTCTTGGGGAAATAGACGTTGGTATAGCCTCCTTGCTGAATGCGATACGATAAATCAATGTCTTCGCCGTACATGAAAAATGCTTCGTCGAGCAAACCTACTTTGTCGAGTGTGCTTGCGCGCATGAGCATGAATGCGCCGCTCAAGACGTCAATCTCGTGAATTTGGTGTTCATCGAGGAAGCCGAGATGATACGTGCCAAATGTTTTGCTCTTCGGAAAGAGTTTTGACAAGCCGAATATTTTGTAAAAGGAAACTGAAGGGGTTGGCAGTCCGCGTTTTGATTCAGGTAAAAAGCGTCCTTTTCCGTCGAGCATGCGCACACCGAGCCCTCCAACATTCGGATTTTCGTCCAGGTAGGCAATGCATTTATCGAAGGTGTCTTGCTCCACAACGGTGTCTGGATTCAGCAACAGCACGTAGCGACTGTCGCTTTGTAAAATAGCCTGGTTATTGGCTTTGGAGAAACCGACGTTTTCTGTGTTGGCGATGAGCCGAACCGTTGGGAATTTTTCTCGGACCAATGCTACAGAGCCGTCAACGCTGTTGTTGTCTACGACAAATACTTCGATTTTCAGGTGTTGGCTCGCGGCAAGCACGCTGTTGAGGCATTGTTCTAGAAAGTTCACTACATTGTAGTTGACAATTACCACACTTAAATCAAAGCGATGTTGTTTGCTCATTTTTGGGCGATACAAGAGATTTCTATCGTGACATCAAGCGGAAGTCTGGAAACCTGCACGGTTTGTCTAGCAGGAGCAATTCCTTGGAAATAGCGGGCGTAAATTTGGTTCATGGCCTGAAATTCTTGTAAATCCTTCATGAAAATACTGACCATCACTACATCGTTGTAAGTGAAGCCTGCTTCTTGTAGCAAAGCGCCGATGTTGTCCAATACTCGGGCTGTAGCAACTTCAATGGTATCCATTTCGAGTAAACCCGTACTCGGATTCAGCGGAATCTGACCACTGATGTAGAGCGTGTCGTTTTTCAAAATGGCTTGGCTGTAAGGCCCAACAGGTGCGGGTGCGTTTGGAATTTGAATGGGTTTTTTAGCTGCTGACATGCCGATTGCTTGATTTTACTACTTTTGCAAAGTAACAAAAAACAAGCTACGTGAAGGTCCTTTTGATCGATTTTTATGACTCCTTTACGTACAACCTCGCTCACTACCTCGAGGCCATGGACCTCGAACTTACGGTTGTCCGTCACGACCAACTTTCTCAACAAATCCTTGGAGAAGCAGCTGCCATCGTCTTATCACCTGGCCCGGGGCTTCCATCAGAAAAAAAAGGTCTGAATGACTTCTTGAACGCGTTTGTTGGTCAAAAACCTATACTTGGCGTATGTTTGGGGATGCAAGCGTTGGTCGAATATTTAGGCGGATCTTTAATGAATCAAACACAAGTCAAACATGGGGTGCAAGAAAGCGTCGCTATTTTGAACCACGATGGTTTATTTCGCGATTTATCGGATCAAATCGATGTGGGGCTCTATCATTCTTGGATGGTAGCTTGCCCAGAAAGCTGGATTACCGCCAAAAGTCTGACGGGCGTCCCGATGGCTTTTGAAAGACCTGATCTAAGGTTATATGGCGTGCAATTTCATCCCGAATCGGTCATGACCCCATTTGGTAAGCAAATTTTGCACAACTTTATACAAATTGCGCAGCATGCTTAAGTTTTTGGTCTTTTCTTTGTTTTTTTCAATTGGCTTGCTCGCTCATGCGCAGTCTTGTACAGGCTTATGGATCACCATTGACGACGCCACTGGTTACAAAAAATCAATTGTAGAGCTCTACAAAAAAGAAGGAGTGCTCTATGGAAAAGTAGTTTACATCTACAAAAGAGGAAAAGACGGCCCAAATTCCAAATGCACGGAGTGTTCGGGTAAACTTTACAATCAACCGATATTAGGTATGCTAATTGCCAAACAGCTCAAGTGGAACGGGTCAGAATGGGAGGGAGGCACCATCTTAGATCCAGATAATGGTAAAACCTACACTTGTTCCATGTGGTTGAACGAAAACAACCATGATAAACTCAATGTGCGCGGTTATATAGGCCCTTTTTACAGAACCCAAGAATGGATCCGCACCGATAAAATTCCGACGGATTAAAAACCTTTTTGTTCAACTTTTGTTGTTGTTTTGTAATATCAAACTTCAACAAAAAATGAAACAAATTCTCCAAGCACTTTTATTTTTCATCCTTCCTTTATCTCTTTTTGCCCAAAGCGGCACGCTTTCTGGGAAACTCACCAACGCCTCCAACGGAGCCCTTGTTTCTCCTGCAAAAGTGAATATCATTGAACTGCAATTACTCCAAGCAGTTGACCTCGATGGTAAATTTAGCTTTGAGAACCTCACACCAGGTATTTACACGGTCAAGATTACCGCGCCCGGTTTCGAAGATAAAGTTCAATCTGAGGTGCTCATTACCAATGCCCGCCCCACAGAACTCAATATTGAACTCGAGGAAAAAGTACAGACATCCAAAGATGTCAAAGTAACAGCCGCACCCTTTCAGCGCAAAGTAGAATCGCCAAACTCGCTAAAAACATTGAGCGCTACTGAAATTGAGCGCTTACCGGGAGCCAACCGAGACGTCAGTAAAGTCATTGCGTCGCTCCCAGGAGTAGCAGCGCGTGCCACGTTCCGCAACGATATCATTATCCGCGGTGGTTCACCCGGCGAGAATAAATTTTACCTAGATGGCATTGAAGTCCCGAATATCAATCACTTTGCTACGCAAGGTAGCAGCGGTGGCCCTGTTGGTTTATTGAACGTCAATTTTATCCGCGAAGTAGAATTTTACTCTGGGGCTTTTCCGGCCAACCGTGCCAATGGGCTCTCGTCCGTACTATCCTTCAAGCAGAAGGACGGCAATAAAGACGCCCTCATTACCAATTTTGCATTGGGATCTTCAGATGCCGCCCTCACTTTTGATGGCCCAATTGGCGACAAAGGCGATTTCATTTTCTCGGTGCGCCGTTCTTACCTTCAGTTTCTATTTGCGGCGCTTAAATTGCCCATTTTACCGACTTACAACGACTACCAGTTCAAATTTAACTTTCAGCTCGACCCTAAAAACAAGCTCTCGATCATTGGCCTCGGTGCCCTAGATCAATTTGGGATCAACACCAGTGTAAATGATGGTTTAACTGACACCACTCGATTGGAATACAACAATTACATATTGAATGGTGTACCAATGCAAAATCAATGGAACTACACCATGGGTGCGGTTTGGCAGCATTCTTCAAAATCATCGATTCAAACTGTTGTGGCCAGCCGCAATATGCTCAACAACCGAGCCTATCGCTACAAAGACCGCATCGAAGAACCTCAGAATTTGTTGCAAGATTACACTTCTTTTGAAGCAGAAAATAAATTGCGCTTTGAACACACTTACATCAAAAATGGCTGGCGCTGGAATGTCGGTTTAGGTTATGAATTCGCAAAGTATTTTTCGGATACCTATCAAAAAATAACGGTTTTTGGTCAGCCTGTGGTCATCGACTTTGAATCCACGCTCAACTTGCATAAATACGCAGCCTTCTCGCAACTTAGCCGCGCCTTTTTGAATGAAAGATTGCGCTTATCGGTGGGTATGCGTGCAGATGGCACCTCGTATAGCGCTCAAATGCGCAATCCCTTCAAGCAATTTTCGCCCATGTTTTCGGCGTCGTATCGCCTGACCGAAGATTGGGCAATCAACACCAATATTGCGCGCTACCATCAGTTGCCAGCTTACACCATTCTCGGCTTTAGAAATACTGCCGGAGACCTCGTTAATCGGCAAAATGGCGTGCGTTACATACAAGCAGATCATTTTGTTTTGGGTACCGAATACCTCCTCAAATGGAATGCACGTGTAACACTCGAAGGCTTTTATAAGAAATACAATTACTACCCCTTCTCTTTAAAAGATTCCATTTCTTTGGCAAACATTGGGTCAGATTTTGGAGTGGTAGGCAATGAAGCCATTACCTCTACTTCTAGCGGACGCAGTTATGGTGCAGAGTTTCTCTATCAACAAAAATTATACAAAGGATTTTACGCCGTTTTGGCTTACACTTGGGTTCGCTCCGAATTCCTCAACAAAAATAATGTGTATGTGCCTACCGCATGGGACAGCCGTCACATCGTATCACTCACAGGCGGTAAACGCTTCAAAAACGGTTGGGAGTTCGGCATGCGTTGGTTGTTTTCTGGCGGCGCACCTTACACGCCATATGACATCGCAACTTCTAGTTTAACCACCAATTGGGATGTCAATGGGGTTGGCCTGCTTGATTACACGCAGCTCAATACGCAACGCGAGAGCAGTTTTCATCAGTTGAATGTGCGCGTAGATAAAAAGCTCTATCTCGATAAATTCAACATGAACTTCTACTTTGACATTCAAAATCTTTATGGATACAAGGCAATTCTAGCGCCAATTTTATTGGTTGAAACCGATGCGAATAATCAGCCCATTACCGTGGAGAACGACCCAACTCATTACCAAACGAAGCTCATCGAAAATGCTTCTGGAATCGTACAGCCCACGCTAGGTATCATCATCGAGTTTGTTACCAAAAAGCGCAACTAGACAGATGCTTTACCATTTTTAAAAAAGTGGTATCTTTGCACCCAAATTAAAGAAAATACATGGCTACCAACAGAACTTTTACAATGCTCAAGCCCGATGCAATCGAAAACGGGCACATGGGTAAAATCATCGACATGATCATCGGTGCTGGTTTCAGCATCAAAGCAATGAAGTACACGCAACTTTCTGAGGCGCAAGCCAAAGAATTTTATGCAGTACACGCCGAGCGTCCGTTCTACGGCGAACTCGTTGAGTACATGACCAGCGGCCCTATCGTTGCCGCCATTTTAGAAAAAGACAACGCAGTAGCTGATTTCCGTGCACTTATCGGTGCTACAGACCCAGCAGAGGCGGCGGAAGGTACTATTCGCAAGGCTTACGCAGAAAGCAAAGGTCGCAATGCAGTTCACGGTTCTGACTCCGATGAAAACGCAGCTATCGAAGGTGCATTCCATTTTGCTGCCAACGAAATTTTCTAATTTCTCCTTCCAATTTGAAATCGAAAGACCGCACTGCGGTCTTTTTTTATGTGAAGCCTCATGAGATTTACAGAAGCCACCGAGAAACGCCGCACTTTTGGCATCATTTCCCACCCAGATGCCGGTAAAACCACCCTTACAGAAAAACTCCTGCTTTTTGGCGGAGCCATTCAAACAGCTGGTGCGGTGAAAAACAATAAGATCAAAAAGTCAGCAACTTCTGACTTTATGGAAATTGAAAAACAGCGTGGGATCTCCGTGGCAACCTCCGTGATGGCTTTTGCTTATAACGGTAAGCAAATCAACATTTTAGACACGCCAGGTCACAAAGACTTTGCCGAAGACACCTTTCGAACACTCACTGCCGTAGACAGCGTCATTTTGGTCATCGACTGCGCTAACGGTGTCGAGGCTCAGACTGAGCGCCTCATGGAAGTGTGCCGCATGCGCAAAACACCCGTGATCATCTTCATCAACAAAATGGACCGCGATGGTAAAGAGGCCTTTGATTTGCTGGACGAACTCGAATCCAAGTTAGCGATCAAAGTGCGGCCACTCACATGGCCAATTGGCATGGGCGATCGCTTTCAAGGGGTCTACAACATTTACCAAAAAGGCCTGAATTTGTTCTCGGCTAACAAGACAAAAATTGCTGAAGACGTTGTTTCTATTGCCAACCTTTCCGATCCAGCGCTCGATCAAATCATCGGTGAAAATCCGGCAAAAGAGCTCCGTGAAGAGATTGAGATGGTGGAGGGTGTCTACGATGCCTTTGATCGAAATACGTACTTGGCTGGCGATGTCGCACCCGTTTTTTTTGGCTCGGCTGTCAATAATTTTGGCGTCAAAGAATTGCTCGATACCTTCTGTGAAATCTCGCCATCGCCTCAAGGGCGCGAGAGCGATACCCGCTTGGTGGCGCCAGAAGATGAGCGCTTCTCTGGTTTCGTTTTTAAAATCCATGCCAACCTCGATCCCAAACACCGCGACCGCATCGCCTTTTTGCGCATCGTTTCTGGCCGTTTTGAGCGCAACAAGTTTTACCACCACGTGCGCTTGGGCAAGGACATGAAATTTCCAAATCCTACGTCTTTCATGGCCCAAGACAAAAGCGTCATCGACGACGCTTACCCAGGCGATGTCATTGGCCTTTACGATACGGGTTCCTTCAAAATTGGCGATACCCTTACCATGGGTGAAAAGATGATGTTCAAAGGCATCCCGTCTTTCTCGCCTGAAATCTTCCAGGAATTGGAAAACCTCGATCCATTAAAGTCCAAACAACTAGACAAAGGCATTCGCCAGCTCATCGACGAAGGCGTAGCACAGTTGTTTATTCAGCAACCGGGTAACCGCAAAATTGTCGGTACGGTTGGTCAGCTTCAGTTTGAGGTCATTAACTACCGTCTGATCCACGAATACGGCGCTAATTGTCGTTTTGTACCCCGTAATTACTTCAAAGCATGTTGGATTACCTCCACCAATCCAGAACAGCTCGCTTCATTTCAGCGTGCCAAAAGCAATTACCTAGCCCTTGACAAAGACGAAAACTTGGTGTTTTTAGCAGAAACACCGTTTTTATTACAAATGGCCGAGCAAGATTACCCTGATTTGACTTTTCATCAAACTTCTGCATTCAAATTAGAGGTCTAGTTTTTATTGATGCAGGTCAAGCGTTTGTTTTTCTTTTAATCAGTAATTTTAACAAAAACTCGTGCTTATGTCAGCTTCTCTAGAGCGTCGCTCTTTTTTATCCCGACTGGGCCTTGGGCTCGGCGGAGCACTTCTTTTTCCATTTTCTAATTGGGGGAAGTCCAAATCCAACGATATGCAACAATTGATTTTAAAAATCAGGCCACTTGGCTTTCAA
>JAJTGF010000020.1 GCA_021299335.1 Cryomorphaceae bacterium | reverse complement strand
GCTGATCGTAAACCTTTAATTGCGCTGCTTCGGCTTCACGTGAGGTGCGCAATTGTTTGGAAACTACTGCTAATTGTTGCTGATCTCGTTCGAGCGCTGAAATTTTTAATTGTGTCTGGGCTTGCTCTTTTTTAGTTTGAAGCGTTAGATCTGTTTGCAATTGCTTGATTTGCTGAGCAATTTGTTCTTGCTGTGCTTTGATCGCTGCTTCTTCCTTGATGATTTGCTGAACGCGTTGCTGCTGCTGAAGTGCTGCTGCCTCAAAGGCACTCGCGCCATCGAAAGCTGCGATTTGCAAATATTGTTGCAGGGCCGTTTTGCGGGCCGTCCAACTGGCCACCAATGCAGATGAATCGCCGGTAATGATCAGTGCTTGATTGCGCTCATTAATGGCACGCAAAGTATCTAACAAGACTAAATCTGGAATATTCGCGGCTTGGTTGATTTCAATCCAACGCCGATTAAAAGCAAGCGCTTGCTCCACCTCTTCCAATTCTTTGAGTAAGGCATTGCGTTCTTGCTCCAAACCAGGTGTTTGGGCAAGCCTACTTAATTTGGCAAGTAATAGTTCTCGAGCATTGAGTTGTCGTTCAAAATCTTGGCGCAAAAGCTCCATGAGGCGCACTTGGTTTTCCAAACTGACTTCGGCGGCCAACAAGGAATCCGTCATGAGGGCAATAAAAGAAGCGGTGTCAGCGGAACCAAAACCCCAATTGTCTGCAAATGTCGTTTCCATGTTGGTGCTTACACTGAGGTCTCGCTTGGCTTGTAGCAAACTACCTTTCGCCACATTCAGTTGCAATTTAGACAAGCTGGCAAGTTGCTCTTGGGCATCGAGCTCAACAATTTGGTTGAGTACCTGCCATTGTTCCTTGCCCATTTCGTCGACAAAATAACGCACCTGCTGACGCAGGGCAGTTTGGGGTTTCAAGACGGGAATACTGAAGCGGGTTTGATAGGTTTGCGAAGCGCCCTTTACCAGAACTTCCAGAAGAAATTCTCCCTTGAGAGGCAAGGCAATTTGATATGCTCCGTCGGGATCTGAAACAAAAGGACCAAATACTTCTTGAGTGCGCTGATCGGTAAATTGAACACTGATATCCTTTGAATTCGGATCTAACTCATTGAGGAATAGACCAGAAAATACAAAATTAGGCGCTGCGGGTCTGTCTAGTTGCAGCGTGTAAATTTCGTATTGGCCTACTTTACCTTGACGAGCAGTGGCAAAATAAGCCTGATTTTGAGTTGCATCGCAGACATAAAATAAGTCATCAGTTGGGCTAGAATAAGGATAAGGCATTTTCTCAATGGATGCCGCCTGATTTTTGCTGAGATCAAAACTGGCTTTGTATAAATCATGGCCCCCAATGCTTTTAGCCGTAGAACTGAAATAAAGTGTTTGACTAGCGGCGTCATAAAAACCAAAAGTTTCTGCTGACTGGGGTTGATTGACCTCACCGCCTATCAATTCGAGCGCTGCCCAATTATTGTCTGCATCTTTTCTCTGGAGATATAAATCGAGCTGATCCCCTTTAGGGCCATACGAGGCCAAAATGCGGTATTTCATTCCGCGCTTATATGCGTATATCGGGACAAAACCATGCTTCGCGTTGTTCTTGCTATGGACCTCTGGTGCTTCGTAAAAGGTGTAGTCGTCGGAGTTGAATGGGTAGTCTGTATAAAATTTCTTGCCTTGGAAGGTTTTGACTTCAAGCAAAGGCAAGCGAACAAATGATTGGACTTCGGCAAGGGCTCTTTGGCACTGTTGAATAGCCTCATTGACATCCATCGGATTTTTGGTGCCCGCTGCTGTTTGTTGGTATTTTTCATAGAAACTCAGCGCTTGCTTGAAAAAATATTGCTCGTGATAGATGCGCGCCCGATAAAAATAAACCAAAGGATCAATCTCTTGTTGGAGCCCGAGTATCACATCAAAGTACTTTGCCGACGCAAAATGATCTTCTACCTCGTAAATACAAACCCCATAACAAAAATTAAATGTTGGATTTTGCTGGTCTTTGGCCAGTAATTGGCGGTAATCGACGAGCGCAGCATTGTAATTCTTTTGGACGAAGGCCTGATGAGCGCGCTTTTCTAGACTGCTTTGACTTTGGGCAATAGCACTTTGGTTTTGCCAGAGCAATAGGATGATGAAAATGATATGCAATTGCCGTTTGAAGCCCACTATAAGTACAATAACCTAAAGGCTTACGATTTTTTGGCAAAAAGGTTCATGCGGTTTTCAGTGCCGTTCCAGAGGCGCTCGATATTTTTACGATGAGCCCAAATGACAAGCGTTCCAAGCACAATTGTAAAGATGATCATGATGCGGGTGTCGTCGTGAATGAAAAAATACGAAACGACAGGAAAACAGAGTGCAGAAATCATGGCACCGAGCGATACATAACGCGTAGTTAAAAAAACGAGTAAGAAGATCGATAAACAAATGCCGGCAGCAGGCGGATTGATCCCAATGACAATCCCTAATGAGGTTGCCACGCCCTTCCCTCCTCTAAAATGGGCAAAGATGGGGAATACGTGCCCGACTACTGCTGTAAAGCCTCCAACGAGTTGTAAAATCAAGAACTCGTCCTTGTAGCCGGAAAAAGCTGTTTGAGCCAAAAAATAAGGTAAACACGCGGCGGTGGTTCCTTTGGCAACATCTGTGAGTAAAACCAGCCAACCAAAGCGTTTGCCAAGAACTCTAAAAGTGTTGGTTGCACCTGCATTCTTACTGCCGTGTTCGCGGATATCAATGCCTTTGAAATAACGGCCAACCCATACGGCCGTTGGGATACTCCCCAAAAAATAGGCGGTGAATAGAACAAAAAGTAGGGTCATCAATTTTATTTATTTAGCAAATAAGCCCTTAATTTAGATAAAATTAACGAAGCCGCTTGTTCTTGCGTACTCGTGTAATCAAAATTTCTGGTCTTTCTTTTATCTGCCTTGATGGTATCAATGGCCGCTAACATTTTAACGTTTGTCGAATAAATGCTCAACAAGCCATCGCGTTTCTCTTGCGCATATCCAAAAATATAGCGCGTTCCGTCGAAAACTTCCATAGACCAATAGAATGCTGGGCTGGCATCATCACCAAAACTTTGCACGTAAGCTTGCGTTAGGGTAACGGGCTGTGCAATTGCGGTTCCGTTGACCGAAATGAGTCCAACGCTTTGGGCCTGACTCATTAAACCTTTCGCCTGTTTGTTGGCGCTCGGCTTATCGCTGCCAAAACTCTCCAAAACAATACCACTGATAATGAGGCTCTGCTCCAAAGAATTGGGCATTTTTTTGAGTTTTTCTTCGTCAAAATCTTTGAAGACTTCTTGTGCATCTTTTGGATTAGACCAAGCGGTCAGGCTTTTGAGTAAGCCATCTATTGGCTTTTTGATGTTCCATTCAGGAGCACCTTCCTGCGCCTTGATTTGGTTGGCCATTTCGGTCCAAACTGTATTGTCTATCGGAATACTAACTTTGGCATTTGCAGCGATTCGCGTCTTTTTATTTTCAGTATCATAACTGATTTTACCGTAGAGATCGATGGCGACTTCACTGGTTGCGATTCCGAGCCCGATTTGGCCGTAACCCGATAAACTACAATTCTCGGTGGCGAGTACTAATAGATTGCTGAGCGTATCGGTACGGAGTAGTCTTGCTTTGCTTCCTACCTCAAATTGTTTGGTTTGTTGGTCGTATTGTAAATATCCCGAGACGCTAAATAAACTCGGGTCATTGACACCGGCCTTTTGAGAGAGGAACGCAGGATAAATGCGCAAGCTGTCTGCGCGTTCGGTATTGCGCCACAAGAAGCCCAGTGCTAAACTATTGCCCTTGGCGTCAGTGGGTTTATCTGGAATAGGGATTTGAATTTGCTTGGCGAGGATGGTGTCTTTGAAAGTCATCCAGGATTTATTGTACTGGCAGGGGTGTTCAAGTTTGGTTGAACCCTCGAGTAACAAACCAGGATGATTGGCCTCAATTTGCACTTTTCCAAAATAAGCGAATTCCGGACTCAGTCGAAAACGCGCAGCTTCGGGAATTTCACCTTTGGCTACGGTTTTGGTTTGTACGTAGGCCAAAGATTTGATATCGATCAAACTTTTGGTGCTATCGCGGTCAAAATACGGATAAACGCCTTTACCGTCATAGGCCAAACGACCAGCAATATGAATAGTGGCCGACTCAAACTGGTGAAATTTAGTGATGTAGTTGGCTAAAACTTTGGCATTTTGAAGCGTATCGATGGCGGCAGCCTTGCGGATCCGAACGCGGGAAGAATCTGGAAAGATCCGGGCATCGCCAACTTGGATGTAATCTACGGCATCGCAAAGGATCAATTGGGTTTTGAGGTCGTATTTGGCACTCAAAGATTTGAATTGCAGCGAGTCTTGCTTGACATTGGTCGAAAAGAAATTATTCCGAGCGAGGTCTGCCCCACTCTCAAAGGTGGTCTCGCCGCCTTTGTTTTTCTTGAAGTCAAGCGACTCACCGTCGATGAACCAAGTAAACTTGTCCATCTGGCAATAATATTCATTGGCCGGGAACATGATGCGCTTGGTACCGTTGGAAGTAAATTCACCAATTCTGGTCGCAAAACTAATGTGGGCTTTCATTTCGTCGGACTGTATCGCTAAAGGGTTCTCGCCATAGCTCGAAAAACGGTTGCGCAGCGCAAATGCGGCATTTTGGGAGCGAATATCTACGTCGGTAAATTCATAATCGAGTGCGGTCAATTGTGCATCTTTGTAAAATAAAGTGCCTTTGCCACGCATTTCTTTCTTATCGAGCGTAAGCTGACCATCTACCAATACTTCTTCATTGAAAATCAAAAGGGGTGCATCGCCATAACTCGCAATTTTAAGCCGCTCTTGTCTGGGCTCAAAACACATGTAAGCTTTTTCTGACTTGGCCAGCGGATAGCGCACGCCCGACTTTTGTTCAGGAGCATTGAATGCAACCAATCCGATGGTGGAATCGGGTAAAAAAGTGAGCTTTTTGGAGAGCGCAGTAGTGTGCAAGAATTGAATGCTGCCCGCACCTTGAAGGCCATTGTGCGACAAATAAATCTGATTTTTGTAGCGCGAACTCGTTTCATAAAATGGATAACCTTCAGCAGGCGCACTCGTGATGAAGCCCAAGGAATAGTCGTTCATGATGCGCACTGGCACCTGCATTTTAGGGAAAATTCCAGAAGAAATCAACTGACCATCTAGCTGAAAAACGGCTTCTGAAAAATCATCGAGGCTATCGAGCTCAAACAAGGCCACTTCGTAATAAAAGCGCGTAGAATCGTAGGCGCCTTTGAGAATTGTTTTGTCGTTGTAAAAGATTTTGGAAGTGGATACTGAAGTTAAAATGGGGAATTGACTGTTGTCGTTGGGCTTGCCTGCCTTG
Source organism: Cryomorphaceae bacterium (assembly GCA_021299335.1). Taxonomy (GTDB): domain Bacteria; phylum Bacteroidota; class Bacteroidia; order Flavobacteriales_D; family Crocinitomicaceae; genus UBA952. The sequence continues at coordinate 13,419 of JAJTGF010000020.1, read as the reverse complement.
TTTTCAGGCGCGTCAATGCGCAGCGTGCCTCGCAACCCTTTGAGTTCGCTGCGCACTAAAATAGCATCTTGCCCATCTTCTTTGCGCAGTGGCCTAACGCGAAATGAAGCAGCTTGCGTGGTCAGGAGATTGACCAAAAACTTTTCGTAATCAAACTTGGCATAGCGAGTCAGGATCTCGCACTTTCCTGCCTTGAGTAAGCCCGAAAAACCGATATCTCGGTTTTGGTACATATAGACCACGCTGGTATCCGGAAAAATACGTACTTGTTGGGCCTCAGACAAGGTGATTTGTTGGACTTGTCTGAGTAATAATTCTTGTTTTTCAAGCTCAATAGTGGCGTAGGCCGAGCTCTGCACTTTTCTTAAATCTGTCACAATAAGCAGGTTATCGTAATCACCATTGCCTTGAGTTGCCGCCGCGTAGGCCAACAACTTTGGACTGATCTGTATTTTCTTTTGAATGGGATCTGCAATCAGAAAACCAGCGGCAATCAAGTCTACAAAAAGTGGCTTTACTTGGTCAATTGTCTTTTTAAGGGCATTGGCGAGTTCTCCTTCCGTAAATAAAGTTTTGGCCTGTTTATCGACGAGTTGCGCAAAAACCACAAATGGATTGCTAGCTCCTGTACCTGCAAACTTGTTATAAAGGGCTTTATCGAAGTAATTCATCGATTCAAAACGCGCCATTTTTCTCTCTTGAGCGGTCCCGACATCAAAGGTGTAATAGGGATCAGAAGTTCCTTTTTTCCAGGTCAGCACTGGCGCATAGCAATATAACTTGAAATAGCTATCGACAAACGGGAAGTAGTCAGTCCCGCGTTGGGCGGCTGCTAGGCGCAATTCTTGTTGTTTTTCATTAAAAGTGAAAAAACACTCTTGAATGCTCAGGGAATCACCGTTAGAATAACGCAGTACGGCACTTGCACCGCGCGCAACAATTTGCTGTGGCGACATCTCAAAATCGGCTGCACTTACCTCGAATAATACTTTTGACTCGCGTTTGAACAACAACTTTGCAGGTTTACCTGTAGCGCCTTTGCCAATAAAATCTGCACCCTCTAATGTAAAGCTACCATCGTAGTCCATTTGTGGGCGCAGGTCTTTGATTTTCAGGCGTTTTTCATAGGAAGTGAATTGAGGTGCGTATTCGCGCTCGGCCAAATCGAGTGAAGTTTTGTCGGTGAGCTTCCCGAGAATGGGCGTACTGAAATAAGGCGTAGACAACGCGACCGAATCTGCTTTTAAGATAGCCGTCTGAAAATCTGCTTTATAAGTTTTGAGCGTGGCAAAAGTTTCGTTTTTGGGTAACTTCACTTTTTCCCAGTTGAGGGTACCGTTCTTACCCTCCCAACGCTTGGTCTGCATATCAAATGTTCCTGATGTATTGTAAACGACAATGGAATCTTCGGGCTGTTTTTGCTCATCATATCTGATGCATTTGAGCGTAACGCCCACCGCTTCTAAATACAATTTTTTACCATTTAACCACCTGAGCATACCACCTTGATAGGTCCAAACGTAGTTGCGCTCTTTGTAAAAGGCATTGTATTTGAAAAAATCGACCGAAAAATCAAGAAATTGGGTCAATTGTTCGTCTGGACTAGCTGCGTAATCAAACACATATTTAGACCAAGGAGCTACGAGTTCTGGATTGATTTTATTTTGTACGATAGCAATGCTGGCTTGCATAAAGTCAAATAGATCTGGATATACCGGCACTTCTTTGGCCTGCAGTTGGTTACAATTTTCTTGGAGTTTTTTGAATTGGGTATCGTTGAGCGTCGAACCTTTGATCAGTTGAGGGAGTTGCTCCTTTAAAAAAGGTTGAGCAGCTTCATCTAGAACAAGTTGTTGCCAAGCTTTGACGAATTTATCGCGCTCGGCAGGAAAGGTTTGGGCACTGATTGTTGGTAAGTAACATACCAAAATCAAAAGAAAGAGAAGGTGTTTTTTCATGCTGTTTTATTGAAGAGTACCACTGCCCAGTTATCGCGTGTTTCGGTCCGCACCCATTGAAAACCAACTGCTGCTGCCGCTGCAACGAGATCAGGAGCATCAGTTACAAAAAATCCACTCAAGAGCAGTACAGCACCTGGTGCACTAGCCGCGCTGTATTGAGGTAATTGGTCGAGCAAGACATTTTTGTTGATATTGGCCAAAATGATGTCGAACCCTTGAGAAGGAATGTCCGGAGCGCCTCCGTGAATTGCGGTAATGCGCTGGCTGCCATTGAGTGCTACATTTTCGAGGATGTTCTCCGCAGACCATTCTTCAATCTCTATTGCCACAATATGCGCTGCTCCTAAACGCTCTGCTAAAATGGCCAAAACGCCCGTCCCAGAGCCCATGTCTAAAACTGTTTTCTCTTGAAAATCCATGGATAACATCAGCTGACAAATCAGGTGCGTTGTTTGGTGGTGACCAGTCCCAAAACTCATTTTGGGTAGAATTTTGATTTCCAGGCCATTAAAAGTAGGCAGGTCATGGAAAGGAGCGACAATGCGCAGTTGATCACTGATCAAAACAGGTTCAAATTGCGCCTCCCAGGTGGCGTTCCAATTCTGTTGCGCTAAGAATTGCAGGTCAAAACGACTGATTTGAGCGCCTTTTGCTTGTAATTCGTTCAATAAAACCTGAAGTTGTTGCCCATCGTACATCTGCTCGGGAATATAGGCCTTTAAGAAAGGGGTTTCCTCGACAAAGCTCTCATAACCGATTTCGGCAAGATAAGCCACAAAGATGTCGTGCCAAGCATCAAAATCGGTCAGCGAAAGTTGGAGTTCGTAGTAATTCATGCAGAGAGTGCTTGCCAAAGTTGATGAAAATGCTGCGCATCTAAAGACGCACCACCGACAAGTGCGCCGTCGACCGATGGGCAACTAAATAGTTCACTTGCGTTTTGGGAATTGACGCTGCCACCGTATAAAATAGGAATCTGGTGAGCGATGGCGCCAAGTTCTTTTTCTAAGAAATCTCGAATAAATGCATGCATTTCACTAATTTGATCAGTGCGTGCACTCATGCCCGAACCGATTGCCCAGATGGGTTCATAGGCAATGGTCAGTAACGAATGCTGAGCCGGATCAAACTGCTCCAGAGCCGATTTCAATTGACTTTCCACATGAGCAAGGTGCTGGCCTTGTTCTCTTTGTTCGATGGCTTCACCACAACACAAGATGAAAGGAAACCCTGCGCCTGTGCAAGTGCGCACTTTCTGAGCGATGAGCGCGTCATCTTCCTTGAAAATAAGGCGGCGCTCGGAATGGCCAATAAGTACGGACTGTACATCTATGCTTTGAAGTTGTTCTACTGCTATTTCACCTGTAAAAGCACCTTTTTGTTCAGCAAATACATTCTGGGCGCCAACATGTAGCCCGGTAGAGACCAATTCTTTGAGGTAGATGGAACTCGGATAAATACGGAGTTCTTGTTGGGGCTGATGCCAGTCAAGGTCATGAAATACCTTGAGCCAATCTAAAACTTGAGGTTGCGTCAAATTCATTTTCCAATTTGCCGCGAGGATTTTTTTGCGCATGTAACGAAAGTACGCGTTTTCTTAGCGCAATTTCTGTTTGAGCAATTGGGTTTTCAAGTCTTCTTTGTTGAAAGCTTCGGGGCCCTCTGGACTATGATACATTTTAACGAGATTGCCATTCCAGAGATAAGCCACACCAGGCACATCGCGGTTGCCTCCTAAAACACCCCAAAATTCAATGATATCCAATACTTTGTGTTGATAGGTAGCTCCTGCAAATTTGAAGAAATCAGGGATTTCTTCTGCAGCTTCATCCATGAAAAGAATTTGAATTTCAGGGAAGCCTGGCGTGCTGTTTTTGAGTGCAGTAAGTTGCTTGGCCGTTGCGCGGCAGTGGTCGCAGCTCGGCGCAAAAAAACAAATGATTTTCTTTCCTTCATTGATGTTGGCGAAATGCTTCTCGTAGCCAGATTTTTTTGGTTTCGGGCCTACATCTTTTGGTTTTGTCTTGGTTGTGTCTTTGCTAATTTCTGTTGTTCCTACAATCGTTTCTGGGCTAGAAACAACAGGGTCACCAATAGCGATTTGGGTGGTATCTGGGCCGGGTTCACCAACAGAGGATTCTATAACTGTAGCTGCTTTGTAGGTAGGAACAAAAATGAACATGAGCAACATGCACAGACTTAAAATGGTCGTCAAAAACCAAATGTTCGAGCGCTCGGGCAGTTGGGCACCGTAGCGCTTCCAAAGTAGGGCCAAAAGGCCTATTGATAATACGTTTTTCATAATTGCTTCTAATGGGGTCATGGGTAAAAGGGCGCCAAAGCAACCACAATTGCCTTTGTTGCCAGTGGTGAAAATTTCAATGGTCAGGTGTACGACAAAAATGGATAACATCGCAATAAGTGCTGGAATGACCCATTTTTTGAGATCAAAAGGAAATAAAAGCAACAAACCTAGCGCAAATTCGACGCCAATAAGAGACCGAGAAAAAATCTTGGCCAATTCTGCCGAAAAACCCAATGGATAAAGCTGTTTGATCTCAAACATGGAGATAGTGCCATAGGCAGACGGGTCTGGGTAAACCTTGCCATAAGCCGAAACGAGAAATAGCGCCGCAATAAGGATGCGGATACTCCAGGGTAAATAGCGTTCTATTGGTTGCATGTTTTTGGTTTTCGTATAAAATTAAGCGCGTGTTCTAGACATTCAAACACTTTAACAGCCTCTTAACAATTTTCGAGGTGAATGAGCGCAAACACGCTATAGTTGAGCATATCAAAATAATTGCCCTCTACCCCTTCCGAAACCTGGGTAGCACCGGCGTTGTCTTCGATTTGCTTGATGCGCATGATTTTGCTCAGGATGAGATCTGTGAGCGAACTCACACGCATGTCTCGCCAAGCCTCGCCGTAGTCGTGGTTTTTACGCTGCATCAAAGCCTCTGCCTCGGCGGAAATTTGCTTGTAACGTTCTATCGCCTCATGGGCTTGCATGTCGTCTTGAAGCCCAGCGGGCTCGCGGACTTGTATTATGGCCATGATACAATAATTGACGATGGCTTGAAAAGCGTCTTCAAAAGACTCGCCTACCAAATTTTTGCCTGTTTCTTGAATGGTGCGAATGCGCTGTGCTTTGATAAAAAGTTGATCCGTTAAAGAACTCGGACGCAAGATGCGCCAAGACAAGCCGTAGTCGAGTGTTTTTTTTTCAAAAATCTCTCGACAAATAGTCATTACATTTGTGTATTGAATTTGCGTTTGTGTCATGAGTCAAGCTAAGGAACTAAATACCGTTTTTCAGAAAAGTCGCTTTTTGAATATCAAAGGGCGCCTCCACGATTTTGCACAACCAAAGATAATGGGAATTTTGAATTTGACGCCCGATTCATTTTTTGAAAAAAGTCGCGTTGGTTCAGAAACCGCCCTACTCAAGCGCGCCGAAGAGCTGATTGCCGCAGGTGCAGACATTTTGGATATCGGCGCAAGCTCAACAAGGCCTGCTGCCGAAATTCAAAGTCCTGAAGAAGAAATAGAGCGCATTGGTCAAAGTATCTTTTTGCTCAAGCGGCATTTTCCGACGACCTTACTTTCTCTCGACACCTATTACGGCGCCGTTGCACAAGTAGGCATAGACCAAGGCGCTGACCTCATTAACGACATTTCTGCAGGCCAATTCGACCCCACGCTTTGGCCAGTTGTAGCACGCGCACAAATTCCGTACATCCTCAATTATAATCGCTCGGGGCAACAGAACACGGCCAATTCATTTTTAACGCAAAAGGGAATTGTGAGTGACGCACTCTCGTTTCTTTCCGAAAAAAGAGCTGCGCTACAAGCTTTAGGTTGTACTGACATCCTCATTGATCCCGGTTTTGGATTTGGCAAAAGCCTTTCAGAAAACCACGAATTGTTGCAAAAACTCGAGCACCTCCACTTATTAGGCGCGCCCCTTTTGGTTGGTGTGTCGAGAAAATCCATGATTACCAAAATTTTGAATTGCAGCCCTGAGGAAGCGCTGAACGGCACCAGTATCTTACACACGCTTGCCTACACAAAGGGGGCGCGCATCTTTCGGGTGCACGATGTTGCTCAAGTCAAAGAACTGATTCTCTTGTTAGGAGCTCAAGATTTGCATGAATTGTAACTTTTTTGCGTACTTTCGTATGATTGTACATCTTTAACAAGCGTATGAAAGCTTTAACATTATTTTTCGCATCTTGCTTCGCATTGCTCAGCTATGCGCAGGCCCCTTCGGCAAACTTTACCATTTCTGACCCCGACAACATCCTCTGTCAGGGCGACTGCATTTATGTAGTCAATAACTCAACCGGTGACGACCTCACCTATCTTTGGACCTTCCAGAACGCAACGCCAGCCACATTCGTTGGTCAAAATCCGGGTCCAATTTGCTTCAATACTGCCAGCACAACTGGTCCGTTTGCCATTACTTTAACAGCAACAAATGCACAAGGCGCCAACAGCACCATCACGCAATTTGTGACGGTTCTTCCAATGCCAACGGTCTCGAGTACTATCTCTGATACCTTGGCTGGGGTTTACGTCGTTATACCGGATACCACCATTGACATGTTCCAGGAAGCCTATTTGTATGCAGAAGGCGCGCCTTTCGGTGGCAACCTCACTTGGTACCCGAGTGGTGTAGCCGCAGACAGCATCCCGGGTTGTAGCGCATGTATTGCGGGTGATTCCCTTACTGTTACGCCTTTCTACACTACCTATTACGTTGTGCAATACGGCCTGAACGGTTGCTTTGCTTACGACACCGTTTTGGTTACGGTTAATTTTGCCAACCAAGTTAAAATTGAATTACCCAATTCCTTTTCTCCCAATGAGGACGGCGAAAACGACTTTTTCCGCGTATTGACAAATGTAGATGCCGATGGCGATTTCTCCAATGGTTTTGAAGAAGGTGGTGCACTTGCAGAAATTGACCTACGTGTCTTTAACCGCTACGGGCAACAAGTCTTCAGAACTACCGACGTCAAAGAAGGCTGGGATGGCACATACAAAGGCAAGCCGATGAACCCTGCCACCTACACTTATATTTTAAACTTCCGCACCATCGACGGCCGCTCAGGCTCTCGCAAAGGAAACGTGACCCTATTCAGATAAGCTCATGAAACGCAAACTATTCTTATCCCTGACCATCGCCGCTGCGTTCAACGCGGCAGCCCAGCACGACCGCCTCATCTCGAATTGGTCGCAATCGCAAATGATCTACAACCCCGGAGCTGTTGCTACGGGCCAAGGTGACATGAGCTTCTTTGCCAATCACCGCTCTCAATGGCTAACTGTTCCCGAAATGGGCGTAGGTATGCGCAGCAATTTCGTCAATGGCGAATTCAAGATCAAAGAAGAAGGCTTATCCAATCGCAACAACTTTGGCGTTGGTTTCAGCGTGCTTTCCGATCAAACTGGCACAGCCAACCTCACTACCCTTAGCGTATCATTACCGCTCAACTATACTTTGGCTCTAGACCGTCAAAACAAACTGAGCATTGGTATTGCACCTGGCTTTATTCAGCAATCTTCGGATCGCTCTGGCCAAACCTGGGAAAACCAATGGAACGGTACCATATTTGATCCTGCAACGTCTGTAGAAAACAGCATCAATGCAAGCTACGCCACCATGGATCTCGGAACTGGTATTTATTTCCAACACCAAATCAACAACCGCTCTTCCTTTTACGCTGGTTATGCGCTCAATCACCTGATCAAACCCAAAATGGCTTGGTCTTTTAGCGGCGATAAAATGTACATGCAGATGGTTTTGCAAGGTGGTGCAGATCTAGCTACCAAAAATCCTGATTTCCGCATTCAGCCTAATTTTGTATTCTTCAGAACAGGAAATACCAACAGCCTTACGGCAGGTGTTACTTTTGAAAATACCATCAAAGAAGGATCCAAAATTACGGGCATCAACAAATCTAATTGTGTCAACTACGGCGTTTACTACCGCCATGGCGACGCAGTGGTTGCTACCTTCGGCATGAAGGTCTCTCAATTCCGTTTTGGACTTTCTTTCGATGCCAACACTTCCAAGCTCAATCAAGCTACAGGAGGCATTGGCGGTGCAGAAATCTATTTCAAAGCCTTGCTGAATTACAAAAAATTCAACGCACAATCGCGCATGAAGTAAGAACTGACTGACAAGATGATACATACTAAAAAGGCCCGCTTTCGCGGGCCTTTTGCTTTGTCTATAACTTGAGCAGCGGTATTTTAAGAAATTCTGGTGGGGGTGTTGGACTTTCAGAAGCCATCACTAAGGAAATTTCTTGATCGAGTACCACTACTTCTATTTGGGGTGCCGTATATGGCCGCTTTACTTTGGCTTTTCTTTGTTGATTTGGATTTGACATCACTTTGAATTTAAAAATTAACGAATGAGCACGAGTTTATAGGCAAAAACTTGGTTTTGGCAGTGTACCTTTAAATGGTACTGACCTGAAGCTGCTGGATACGGGAGGTATTCTATTTGCTCCTTGAAAGGACGTTCTGCCACCAAGCTTCCACTGTTGTCATAGAGCTCAATGAAGCCCTCAGGAGTATAATCCGGATTCAACTCCACGGAAATGCCCCCCTGCTTGTCGCTACTGACGCTCAACAGGTCTTGCTTGATGTCGCTGCGTTCCGATAATGCATCAGTAATGAGCGCATTTGGATTGCCAAATGGGACATTGAAGTGCAACACAAAGCGCGTGGCGTTGGTACCGCTGCTTGCAAAAAAAGTGTAATCTGGTGCCAGACTTAAATCCTGGAAAACACCCAATTGCTTGTCTTCGAGAAGAATTTTACCATTATTTACATTAAATTCAACGGCATGAAGCGTGTAAGATTTGGAGCTCGGAAACTCAAGTACCAACGGAATCTGATTTTTAGACTTATTGAGCTTGAGTGCATTGATAACCAATTTTTTACCATTCACAACTGTATAACATTGGGGGTAATTTGAAACCGTCATTTTTTCGGCATCAAAACCGTCTATTTGAGCGCTCTGCTGCTGATCCATATATACAATCAATTGATCTTTGCGCAGGCCGTCTTCAAGGTTCAACCTCAAAAAAGCGGGAAAATCAAGCGCCGTGCTTTTCAAGCCTTCAAAACCAACCGTATGATGACTGCGCATGGCGTTGGTCATTCCCAAGCTACCAGTAGTGAAGCCATCTGGGATTTTAACCCAGAAAGATTGCAGCGGTGGAATAAACTGATTGACGGCAATGCCACTCAAACTTGTTCCCAAACCGCTCTGCGCGTTGTATGTATCGAACACCATTGTTTGCAATGGATCAGCTGTACGATACCACATGGTCGGCAATAAATTCGTTCTTGTGACTTGGTCAAAATCGAGGTAAGACGCATAGGGATTGCTCACGAGGTTAAATCCACGATAGAAATTAGTGGTTCCGGTTCGGCTACATGCTAGATTATAATTTCCGTTGTTCAGTGCCAGCCCATTGAATTTGAGGGTGTCATTTTGAGCGGTCTGTACAAAGTAGCCTCGACCTACCTCAATTGGTGTGACGGCATCAGTGATTTCCTGCCAATTGCCCAGTGGCTCACTGAAATACTTCAAGACATTGGAGGTTTGCGCCTTGTAATCAATACTCAAGGTTGTTGGCATTGGTGCACCCAAGAACCAAAATCGGCCATTAGGTGTGGCGAGTCCTGTACCGGTGACAAACTGCTGCATTTGCACTGCACCACTTCCCGACCATCCGCTATTGTCATTTTGAACGAGTGTGGCCTTATCTTGGATTGTCAATTGGCCATGAACGACAATATTGCCATCCATAGTGAGGTGCTGATTGGATTTTACTTTTAAATGGGCGGTTGGATCTATGGTTAATTGTGCAAGTTGTGCGTTGGTATCTAATTCAACGGTGGTAGCATTAGGTATCAGTACCGTTGCGCCAACTGCAGGCACTCCACCACACCAATTTGCCGCTTGCTTCCACTGCCCCTGAGTCGCTCCTTTCCAAGCGCCATTGGCCAAGACAAGTGCCTCTACTTCATAGCGAGTGCTGCTCTCACAGCCGTTAGAACCAAGCTGTGCCGCAAAATAGTGCGCTTGATGCACCAAAGGTAGCGTGTTGCTCAGCGCAGTGCTGCTATTGATGCTCGGGTACCAAACTATATTGGCTTCATTCAGACTTAGATCGGAGAGAATGGCACCTTGGCAGCGTTTCTGTTGTTGGGCACCGGTTGGCGTAGCTGGCAACGCAGGAGCTGCTTGGATCGGCACCGCTACGGTGTGTGCGGAGGTTCTGCCCGTGTAGCTAGTCACTTTGAAGGTATAGGTTTGCCCCGGAGCCAACTGATCTAATAATGCGCTCGAGCCCGTACCCGTTAGTGAACCACCCGGAAAACCAGTGATGCGCCATTGGCCAGCTGGCAAACCATTGAAATAAACTTTGCCCATGCCATTTGTGCAACTCGGGTGTTCGACTTGCGTAATTTGCGGAGCTGGTGGTGGAGGTGCTGGCGAAAAATCAAGGCCCTTATAGATAAAATGGGTGCCAGCCGATGCCAATTCTTGAATCACGGCAGTTTGGCTTGAATCCGTCAAGACGATGATTTTGTTGTTGTCTTGACCAGGACTGGTTAAAAAAGAACTTGCATATATTTTTGAAAGTGAACCTGAATAATCCACTAACAAGCCATTGGCCCGATGGCCATGGGTATAGAGCTTGGTCCAAGTGCCATTTTGATTGGTCCATTTTTGAATACCACCGCCGTTTTGTCCGTTGACCACTTGGTCATCTGCTACATAAGCAAGTTTGCCGTCGGGGCTGATCGAAAATCCTCGGGGCGAAGCCGTCGCAATGAGGAGCCCGACACTTTGTCCGGCTGTGGTGGGTAAACCCGTTCCAATTTGGTAGACTCCAGCTGGGCTTTCTGCCGTAGAGAAATACAGTTGCTCATTGAAAACTTCTAGTGTGCGAATGGCAGTAAACGCACTGGTGAGTTGAATAAAAGTGCTGCCGTCAAAATACCAAACGCCGCCAGAACCCGCAGCTCCAATTCCTGCAGCATAGAAACAACCATTTGGTAAAGGGATCAAAGAAGTCAGGTAGCCCTGAATAAATGGAAGCGTTGCGCCGCTTACCGGAAAAACAACTCGGGTACTTACGGCCGCACCCGTACTTAATATATTGGTCACTTTCGCTTGTGTTTGTGCTAAATCTACGGTTCCGGGAGTTGCTGCAAAACCAGGAACACCCACCAAATTATCTACAGAATTGAGGTAACCCGTCGAGACAATCAGTTCGCCTGTCTCTGTTAATAAATTGGAATTATCGAATTGTTGCTCGAGTGTCTGCACGAGTGCTCCGTTCGGAATCAGCTCTTGCAAGCGCAATGGAAACGCAATGGTTCCGAGTGGATTACTGCCGTCACCAACGCGATTCACTAATAAATTTCCGGGTGTAAATCCGTTCACGAAAATACTTCCAGGCAAATACGTGATCGTGTAATTCTGTGGAAGGTAGGTACCAATAGCTTGTGAAGCAATGACCTGACCGGCATAAACACCAGCTGTTGCGCCTTGCCCTGTTGCCAAAGCAGCTGCCCCATAACTAATTGTCAGGCTTTGAATGGCTTCTCCCAAAATAAGACCAGAACTGGTAAAACCCAATTGGCCAGCACCACCTACTAAAACCTGCCCCAATTCTTTATTGACGTCATTTGCAATAATGCTCAGCGGCTTGAGTGCAACATTATTGTTTGCTGTGGTGGTGAGTACATTTGCAGACGGGGCACCATTGCTATTCAAAATCATGCAATTGGTTTGGTTAAAACCACCAGCCGACTTGTTATAAACCGTGCGCACATAGACCGATGATCCGTTAGCGAGATTGCTCAAAGTACCAGTTGTAAAACCTGAGTTAGCTTGGGTAGAAATTTCAAATCCTGGCTGTGGCGTGGCGCTAATGGCCGCATTCCAAGTTCCTGCATTGAGTGTAAATGCGACGCTATTAGACACGGTGCCGTAGGTTGTCGTCATGGCCTGCCCTAAATTCAGGTTGGCCCAAACGGGCAACAAAAGGCCCGAAAAACTGACGTTGTCAAAACGCCAAGAACCCATGGCTGTATACGAACCGTTATTGTTGTTACTCGAATTTGGAAGATAAACAGCCCCATTGTCTGCCATCATGTAAGCAGCATCAGCCGGATACGGATTCACTTGATTGGATTCATCAAAAGCTAAAGGACTAAAAATCGAAACAATACGCACCTGGAAATTCGGGTTGTTCTCTGCTCCGACTACGGCACTGAAATCGATGTTGAAAATTTGCCAAGAATCGGCCGGAAACAGGCCACCAGCATTGTTCCAAAAATTATTGACCCAATTCTGACCATCTAAGGTGTAATCTAAGCGAGACCATCTGGAGGCCTGCCCAGAGGCCCGCTGCGTGAATTGTAAGGTAATGCCGCCATAACCAGTAGTGTTGACCGAAAAACTCAGGCCGCGTGTGGCATTCAGCGCATTTTGGTTCGCAAAATTGGTGAGTTGCAAGCACTTTCCGTAGGTAGAGGTCGGATACGACGTATTGAGATTGCCTAAAATTTGGGCACTCCCGCTACCAACGGCGGGCGTTATCGTTCCATTGTTGAAATCCCAAGTGGTGAGTACACTCTGAGACCAGCTCTGAAAGCTGAAAATACTCAGGCCGCCGAGCAGCCAAAGCATGAGATAGGGTAGTTTTGTTTTCATATCGATTGATTTCTTTCAAAATTACCCCCGTGTGCTGCGGCTTTATTTACATAAAAATGGGCGATGTTTACAAGTACTTGAATTAAGAAACACCCTCAGGCTATGACAGCAAATTATTTGGTATTTTTAAAGTATGAATTTGCTTATCCAAGAAATCAACCAAAGAAAACCGCACTTCGTCTGTAAAAATACGGGGCACGAACTCCTGCTGATTCCGCTCAAAGACAATGTTGCCGATTTCAATCAATATCTGGTGCTCAATGAGTTGGGCGCGTTTATATGGGAGCAAATCGATGAGGACTGCTCTTTGGAGGCCCTCCAAGACGCAATTTTCAATGAATTCGATGCACCCTTGGCACAAATTGAGCAAGATTTAGTCAAATTTATCCCTGAACTCCATCAGTATACTTGTGCAAAATGATTGACGCAGGGTGTATTTGTGTTGCCGGATACCACTTTGGATTAAAGAACGAAAGTACTTTTCCATTGGTCTTTGAAGTAGGTTTCGAACATTTCATTGAGCAGCCTAAAGAACACGTCGATATTCACCTTCAATTTGAGGAGGGCTTTATCAAATACGAAGCTCACAAAGCACTTTATCAAGCAAAAATTGGCGCTCAACTTCTTTGGGAAATTTATCCGTACCAAGACCAAAGGCTTTTCTTGGTGTACCATCCAGAGACTGGCGCACTGCAGCAGCAA
>JAJTGF010000087.1 GCA_021299335.1 Cryomorphaceae bacterium | reverse complement strand
CGTCGACTCGATGGCCATAACGTCTCGGATGTCTTCTACCACGCAAATGATACTCGGGTTGGGCTGCTTCCATGACCACCGCTTGGGTCTTGCTGCTTTTTCAGACCTATATTCTTGGTGTATTCAAAGCCAATCAATGGGAACTTCTTGGTATGGCTGTGTTCATCGTTGTATTTGGCCTGGGGATGCGCTACCTCAAAAAGAATACAAGGGTCTTTAAGATCGACTAAAAAGTCAGCATTCCATTTATTGTGCTAAGTCGAAAACTTGGCGCTGTTGTAAGCTGCGCCCGAGTGTGAGTTCATCGGCATATTGTAGCTCTGAACCAACGGCTATTCCTCTAGAAATGCGTGTAATAAGCAAGTTGTAGTCCTTTATTTTCTTGTAAATATAGAAATTGGTGGTGTCGCCTTCCATTGTTGGGCTCAGCGCCAAAATGATTTCCTTAGGTGCGCTTTTCTCAATGCGCAGCGGCAAACTCGAAATATTCAACGCTTGTGGACCAATGCCATCCATCGGTGAAATAAGACCACCTAGAACGTGATACAAGCCATTAAATGTACTCGTCGACTCGATGGCCATAACGTCTCGGATGTCTTCTACCACGCAAATGATACTCGGGTCTCGTTTGGGATGGCTACATATGCCGCAAATAGGGGTGTCGCTGATGTTGCCACATGTCTGACAGCGGAGTACTTTGTCTTTGAGGGCACTGAGCGCCGTCACGAAATCATCGATGGCAGTGTCGTTGCGCTGCAGTAAATCCAGTGCTAATCGGAGCGCTGTACGGCGTCCAACACCAGGTAAACTCGCTAATTGATCAACGGCTTGCTCTAAGTAAATCGACGGAATTTGCATGGCTTAAAATTAGTAACTTTGCAAACATGGCCAACAAGGAACTCAATATCCGCAACAAACGCGCTCGTTTTGAATTTCATCTCGATGAAATTTTCGAAGCGGGTATTGTCCTGACCGGAACAGAAATCAAAAGTATACGCAACGGAAAGGCCAGTATTTTAGAGTCTTACGGCTTGTTTGAGAAAGGGGAGGTGTGGTTGCGCAATATGCACATCACCGAATACGAAAACGGTTCTTTTTACAACCACAAGCCGAGGGCAGATCGCAAGTTGCTTTTACAGCGCAAAGAAATTGTGCGTATAGAAAAATTCTTGAAAATCAAAGGGCATACTTTGGTGCCGCTCAAGCTCTTTTTATCCGAAAAAGGTTGGGTGAAAATTCAGCTTGCTTGCGCAACGGGTAAAAAACTCCACGACAAACGACAAGACCTCAAAGAAAAAGACGACAAGCGCGAAATGGACCGCATGCTCAAGCGCTGATCCTGAACCTTTAAAAGCTGCCTTCCTAATCCTTAATGACTGGATAACCCGGATACTTCTTTTTGTCAAAGACAAACTTTGCATCGTCGATGTCTGGGTTGGCCGTAAATTTCGTAACCACATAGGTCATGGTGGTGCCATCTTTGGCTTTCATGCTCGCCTTCAAAAGCTCGTTTCCTGTTTTGGAAATATAGAGAATAATGGTGTGGTATTCAGCTTTTGACGGGACTTTTGGATATAGATTGATCACATGAACAGGCTCGCCGTTGAGCTTGTCTTCGTGGTCGTATTTGTTCTTGAAGCCGGTTTCCCAGATGGTCATGAGGCGCTTAGGGTTGATCGACTCTTCGTCGTCGGCACTTGCATCGGACTCGTAAACCGAACGCTCGTCTTTGACGATGGTCCAGGTTTTAACGCCGTTGCAAATCATGGTGTTGTCGCCATAAGAAGCATAGAATTTATTGCCCTTTACCCACCCTTTGCCGATTTCGTTTTCGTTGGTGCCGGTAGTGCTGTTTTTGACACTGGCATTGAATTCGATGTAGAAGGATTTCATTCCCTTCATTTTGGTCGATAATTTATCGAGGATTCCTTGTGCTTTGGCATCTTGCGCCATAGCGCTCAGGCTGAAAAGACTTAAAACGAAAACAAGTAAAAAGCGCATAAAAATAGATTTCTGTGCAAATATCATAAATTATGCCAAATCCACGAAATCTTTCTTAGGAATGCTTTGTTTAATCAATAACGACAATGGTGTGATTGCTGATGATTTGATTCCCGTGAATTTGAAGCAAATAAGTTCCCGACTCGAGGTCTGGCGGTAATTGAATTTCTGAATTAGTTTGCGTACGGAATACTTCTTTGCCTTTCATGTCGAGCAATCTAACAAACGTTGCTTGCGGGCCGCTCAGGTGAATGGTGCTACCTGGGCATGCAGGATTGGGGTAGATCGCTCTTTTTACTGGTTTTATTTCGCTCAGGTTGGCCATTGAGCCGATGAGGATGTTGTCCAAATAAAGACAGTTGCCCCAGTCGCCAATATTTCTAAAAGCAATTTGAATGTTTCCTTGATTATTATAAGCACTGAGGTCTACGGAATCTGTGCGCCATTGGTCATTGGTTGGTGTAAAAAAACTTTGGTTGTCTGGGGAGGTAGCTAAGGTTTGGCCACCTTTGAAATACAAGACTTGCTCAGTTGCAAAACAATCTGTAGAAACGACGACTTGTAAAGAATCGGAATAGCCGCTGCCCCAGCGCGCGTAGGCGACATCAAAATAGAGGTAGGGTTGCGTGGATAGGTAACTCGTTTCCAAGGGTATAATTAAATCATCGAAACTGCCCTGAGAGTCGATGTCGTAATTATTGAAGAAAGTAGCTTGGCTCGAGTTGCCAAAACCACCGGCACTCGTGGAAAGCGTCCAGGTGCCATTGCCGTTGTGATCAACAACACTCCAGCCTTGAGGTAAAAACTGCTGCTGAAAATCTTCTTGAATACCAGTCTGAAAACTAAAGAAAGAAAGCGAGACATACAGCGAGTCGGTATCGGTATGGCCATTGGCATCTGTAATTTGCAAAACAGCGAGGTGCTGTCCAGCATTTTGAAAATAAACGGCCGGATTCCGCAAATTGGAGCTGCTGGGGCTTCCGGTCGGAAAAGTCCATTGCCAGGTCGCATTCTGATGACTCAAGAAAGAGTAATCGTCGAAGTAAAAAGAGTCTACGGCACAAATTGCTGTTTGGCTCAGTTGATCAACGGTAATGCGGGCCAATACTTCTGTAGGGTTTTCGACGAGCTCGCTTTCGTAAATTCCTTTGCCGTAACTCGCCAAGCGTATTTTTTGATCGCGATAGAATGGCTTGAGGATATTGCCATTGGTAAATAAAGGCAGGCCGTTGTTTTCCAAACTAAAATTGCTTTGGTTGTTGCGGTAATATACCGCCTTATTGGTGGCCACGTAAATACCGCCGTCGGTTCCTGCAATATGCACCAAAGATTGAACAGATTCATTATTGAGCAGACTGCTCGTTAGATTGCTCCAGGTCGTGCAGCCATCAGTTGTTTTGAATACTTTGAAACCATTGGCGCCGCTAGGGTAGGCCAACCATAACTCCTGCGCATTAGCGGGGTTCAAGGCCAGTAACATGCGGCTCGAGTTGCCGCTCGGGATGTTTTGTTGTAGCCAAGTAAGGCCGCCATCGCTCGTTTTCCAGAGCTTACCTGTGCTGCCGCTTGCCGCTTTCTGGTTGAGGTAAATGATTTGAGGGTTATCGGAGGCGATTTCGATGTAGTTGATGCGTTCGTTTGGGTTGGAGCCAAAAGTCTGGACCAATTCAAAAGATGCACCCTGATCAGTTGTTCTAAAGAGTTGATGCTCTTTACCTGTGTATGCTATGGAATAGCAATTGGGATGAAAAACGAGTTCGGTCGATTCTGCCGCCCAATAGCTTTCGTTTGGATTGATGCCAAACGAGGCATTTTGAATGGCGCCGTCGAGCGTCGCTGGAATGCGCTTGCCATCAACATCCGAATAATAAGTGAGTTTGTTGTCTCCAGGATTCACATAACCTGTGGGCGCTTCTCCACCACCTAATTCCAAAAAGTTGCCGGCACCATAATTTTCGTGATGGGCTAAATTGCCATTGTGGTAAAGCCCGCCAACGAGCACATCTTCGTTCCATCCGTTGTCAAAACCCCAATAATCAGAACCGTGTACGCCAGACATATAAAAATCGGGCTGCGTATTGACGAAGTCATTGCTGCGGTAAATGCCTCCGTCGGTGGTGACCCATGTTTGGTTGCCGATTACCCTGAAATCTTGGTTGTCGACGTGCAAGCTCAGTGGACCTCCGACATAGCCAGAAACCGAAGCAAAAGTAGCCGCGCCATCTGTGCTGCGGTACAGGTTGAGGCCGCCAATTAATAACTCATCTGCGTCAGTTGGGTTGGCCACCAAAGCGCAATTGTAAAAGCCTTGGTGGTAATTCCAAGTAGGCGTGCCTTGTGCGAGATTGATGTGAGTAGCGCTATAAGGGCCGCCAACAGGACCATTAGGTAAGGTCCAATTTTGACCAGCATTGTTGCTTCTATACAAACCAATGTAACCGACATCATTGGGTTTTGAATCTCCAATCAAGTAGGCGTATACGCGCTCGGGGTCGGCTGCACTAACGGCAAGTCTTCCGCCACCATCTATGCGCGCAGGATCAGTGGAGTTATACCATCCATTGTCTTGCAAAACCCAAGTGAGACCACCATCGGTGGAAACAAAGAACTCACAACGAATGAGCGCGGGGTTGTTTTTGAGTAAATAAAGAACCTGCGAGCTTCCGGGCTTTTGTTTGATGTCGTAAGTTTTTTGGGTAAATAATTGGGTCCAGGTTTGGGCGGCATCGGTGCTTCGGTACAAGCCTTTGTCGGTGGCTGCCAATACGATACTCGGATTGTTCGGCAAAATGTAGATTTCATTGACATTTAAGCCTGTACTTGGCAAGGTATTGACCCAGTTTTGAGCGCCGTCTGTGCTGAGAAAAATGCCCTTATTGCCACCAGCTAATATAAAA
>JAJTGF010000086.1 GCA_021299335.1 Cryomorphaceae bacterium | reverse complement strand
TCAACATAACCGTATGCCCAAAGAACTCCGTACCTCCGGCATGCGGTGCAATTACATGCGGTCGCACCATCAGGCTTGCCATCTAATTGCCAAGTAACCGAACCACACAAACAAGTACCTTCAATCATCTTAAGATCCAATAGACAAAATCATTTAGATTTTGGCACAGACTATTGATGCTTAGATACTCAAAACTTTTGAACAAAGTTTGAGGTCTTTGATGATGTACTTCAAAAGGACAAGCGATGAGTAAAAATCGTTAAGTCAGGTTCGGCTTTGGCGGGGCTACCTTGTTGTCGGCTTCTAGTGGTCGGCAAGTGTCGTTTACACGACAGCTTGCCTTTGTTGCATTTAATTCAAAGAATTCAAATGAATTATTTATTTGGCGCTTTGTATTTGGCAGCTTTGGCAGCAGCATTTGTCATAGCTGACTTCATCGCTTTGGTTGAAACTAATTCTTCTACTTGAATTTCTTGGAAGGCACCGCTTGCCATCGTGATCATTTGTGCTTCAGTAATTTGTTCAGCAGTTCCTTCAATTAAACAAACGATGCTGCCATTTGAAATTGAAAACAATACTTCATGAGTTTTAAGGCCCAAAGACTTGAAAAGCGCTTTTGCAGCCTCTCCTCTATCGCTAGGTGCTGCAAGCATGCCCTGAAAAGCCGTGGTTGTGTAGCGTGAACGAACTAGATATAAAGCCATGATGTGTCTCCGTATTTAGATAGGTAATTGACGCGCTAAGTTGCTGCGAACCCAGCTGCTTAATCCGCTGCCAGTTGCGCGAGCAGACCAATCTTGAAATGCTGGATCAGCATAGACTGCGTCTACACACTTACCGTAGGCTTCGTAGCTGTCAAAGCGAGCGGCAAATACCATGTTGCCTACTTCTCCAGCTGAAACAGCCCATATTGATACATCTGCACCGTGTTTGCGCCAGATAGCAACGCTCTCAGATACGAATCCCATGAACTTGGTCATGTCAGCGCCTGGATTAGGTTTAAACACTGCTTGTGAAATTATTTGTCCCATTTGCGATTCCTCAAGTTAAAGAAGTGCACCTCGATATGAAGCACAGTATTAAATTTAACGCCGAAGAATTACAAAATAAATGACTTTAATTAAAAGATTCATTGGGGTTTACCCAAACTATAGTTTGGGCTGGTCGCACAAGTCGTTGAGTCAGATTTGATTACAGCGGGGCTACCGTGCTTTTGAATTGATCTTGTTTTGTAGTGTCGTGTTACACGCCAGTTGGTATTAGAGGGTAGCAAAGATCAGCCAAGCAGAGGTCTTAATTCAACCTTGCGATGACAAGCCTTTGACCCTTCAAGAGCTAGTCTTTTTGCTGTTTCATGGTCGCTAGCTTGGATTAGCCAAAATCCACTGTAATTTTCTTTGGTATCGAAAAAAGGTTTGCCTGTTGCCAAGTTGGTGTTGTTTCGATTGTCGATCACATCGGCATGTACTGGGGCTGCTAAACCACCTGCAAAAATCCAATGTCCTTTGGTTCTCAAAGAATCATTGAAGGCATCGATGGCAATCATTTCTGCTGGGGTGCCCGATTCAGACAAATCGTCTATGACGAAGATGATGAATTTTTTCAACATGGCGTTTCTATTTGGAGATATTTGGTTTCAGTGATGGCTTCTTGCAACTGGCTTGATGTGGCCGGTAGATTAAAGCTTCGTTGATGATTTTTGGGTATTCTATGCAATTCATCCAAATACATTCACGTAGGAGATCGTCATGGTTTCTAAGCCATCAAAGTGATCGATGGGAATGTGGGCAACAGCAGTCGGCTCTAAAAGTCTTAAATTCACAGCAATTCGATTCTTGCCTCTTTCATCCTTTTGTAGCCCACGCCAGAAAGCCACGCAGCCACATGCTGGCCATCTAATTGCCAAGTAACGGAACCACAAAAACAAGTACCTTTAATCATCGTAAGATCCATAAGACAAAATCATTTAGATTTTGGCACAGACGATTGATGAAGGGGAGTTAAACACAGTCATGTTGACAGCCAACCAAGTTTCCCTATTTTTCACGGTTGCCATGCTTGCGGTGACAGCCTATTTTTTGTTTGGCTCCATTCCCCTGCTAATCTTGAAGCACGACAACAACATGGACTCCAAGTTCATTCGGTCGTTTTACATCACCTATTTCAAATTTGCCATTGTGGTCTCCACTGCAGCTGCCATTAGCTATGCTGCAGCATTCAGACCCATTCAGGCTATGGGCGCATTTGCCATTGCCATCCTTACCTTGGTTTTGCGTTTCAAGTTAATTCCCCAATTGGACCAGTGTGGCTCTGAAATCCGAGAAGACAGAAATTTCATGGCGATACCCGAATTCAGAAAAATTCATAGAAAAGCCATCACCCTAAACTTCGCCCAACTCATCACCGTCTTGGGCAGCTTGAGTTTCATTTAAATATACGAATTTTCTAGACTTTTATTGTGCTGCTGCGCAGATTATCAGAACTTTTGAATAAAGTTTGGGGTCAAGGATGTCGTTCAAAAGAACAAACGATGCGCACTAATCGTTGAGTCAGGCTTAATTAAGGAGGGGCTATCGTGCTGTCGGCTTTGATTGGTCGGTAAGTGTCGTTTAACACGACAGTTGGTGTAATCAAACTATAAATTACCAGTTGATTTGGTTAGAGGCACCGCAGGTGTACCATCTTCGTTGACCCTATGCTTGGCATAAACGACATGATCTTCAGGATAAGTTATCCAAGAAAATGCTTCATCAGCAAACATGTGGGTATGCACCTTAACCAGTGAGGGATCGTCAAGTGTGCCAATCATCATGACCCTGCCGCTTGGAAATCTTTCAGTTGTAAGTGAGATAGTGGTTCCGCAGGTTGGGCAGAAGTGCTTAAAGAGCTTTCTGCCATGCTCCTGGCTAGGTTTGTAACGATTTTTTGTCGCAAACATTGGCAGTCTAAACAGTAACGCCTTCAGATAGAAAGTGAATTTTCTAATATGACCGAAATACCAGAAAATCTTCAACCCGAAAACTGGCATCGTTATTTTGCTATCTATGCAAACAATGCTGCATGGAATATGTCTGAATCACTAGAGAATGTGCTGAACCATACTGAACTTTTAGATGCGGCACATGCCTCAGCTTGGCATTGGCGAGTTGCTGGTGCAACGATCAATCAAATGCGAAGCACTATGTTGTTGGCGCTAATTCATTCAAGAATGAACATGGGTCCAAGTGCTTGGAGATATGCGGAAACCATGAAAAAGTACTTCATTGAAATCGCTAAAACGCCAGACTGGGAGCTGGCGTTTGTTTACGCCATTCATGCATGGGCTGCTTTGGCTTGTGGAAAAATAGATGAGTACAAAGCCTCTTATCTGAAGGCTAGATCATGCTTAGAAGCCATTCAGGACCCTGAAGATCGCGCGGTAGTTATGAAAACTTTTAATTTGATCCCAAACATTTGAGATTCAAAATCTAACTTGTCCACGAACACTCAGAGATTCTCAGTACTTTCAAATAAAGTTTAGATTTTGGTATGGTGTATAAATACATTTAAAAATTTATCTTAATCCAAATGGCAAAGAAAATTCATTCACCCTATCAAGCTCTTTGCGTGTTCGCAAAAAAAATAGAGAAAGTCTCACTGTTCTATCAGCAGGCTTTGGGATTAAAGGTTGAAGTTTCAGACAAATCGCACGACCTCTTGGTAGGACAAAACTACGAAGTAGTTGTGCATGCAATTTCCAAAGCCTATGCACAAAGTATTGAAATTGAATCGCCGCCAAAACGAAGAGATGATGTAGCGTTGAAGCCTACATTTGTTGTGGACGATCTAGAGGTGGTGCGAGCTGCCGCCAAAACCAATGGTGGATTTCTCAAACCTATCAAGCAAGCCTGGCGCATTCGTGGCTTTATTGTGCTGGATGGGTGTGATCCAGAAGGTAATGTTATTCAATTTAAACAGTTGGATCCTGAGTCGCAATAGATCTGCAGAACAAAAGTTTAAATAAAGTTTCGGACCTGAGTTTTTATTGCCTCACATGGTTTGGGGCGGTGCGTAGGAATCGTTGAGTCAGGTTTGATTTCTGCGGTTCTACCGTACTCGTGGCTTATCGTGATCATCCGGTGTCATTTAACACGAAAGTTGGTGTTGATCTCCACTGCTAATCACTAGAAATGGTGACAAAGAGATGAACCTCTTAAGGTGCGAATCAATGTGCATTAATTCTTTCAGAACGGCACGCTCGCTTGGTGCTTTGTAAAGGGCGCGCAATTGGTCTGTGGTTTGAATCTGCATAGATTAAATGAAGTATTCTGAATTTTGGCATAGACGACGAAAACTTAGATAGTTAGAACTTTTGAATAAAGTTTGGGTTCTAGAAGGATGGTGGGGACACCGGTGGATTGACTAGGGTATAACTTTACAAATGATGACTCATTCAATGAAAAACTTAAGGCTGGCGATGTTGTTTTCGCTTGCATATGTCTGCGTTGACTTGCTTAGTTTCATTCATCCAATGGGGCAGCTCAACATAACACCTTGGAACCCGCCTGCCGCTGTTCAAGTACTTTTCTTAACTTGGGCGGGATTGCTGTGGGCGCCGTGGGTGTTTATCACTATCGGATTTGCTGATTGGTTAATCCGCGATTCAGTTATCTTTTCTTCATCTGTTTTGATTGGAAATGCGATCTTAATCGGCTGCTACGCAATTATTTCGCATGTATTGATCAAGCTAATGAAAGGTGTTCCAAGACTTCAAAACCGAGTTGAAGTTTTTAAGCTAAGTTTGGTTAGCGTGATTGGTGCGGTTAGCGTGATTGGTGCGGCGATAACTGCAATCTTATATGTAGGTTTGCAAACTCTAATTGGCAAATTAGGAAAAGATGATTTCTTAGAGGCAAGCTATCGTTTTTTTGTAGGAGTAGTTTTTATATAGTTAAGGATACATTCCAAAGCTTATTTGACAACTACGTTTGAGATCAAACTACTTTTCTTACCGCTGTTAACTACAGGCAGCCAAGTGTTTTGCATTTTGTAGTTCATATCGCCATCAACACTAACTGCTCTTAGTTGAACTTCAATGCTGCGAATAATTGAACAATTACCTTCGCCCACTAAAGCATCTGCAACTACAGTTTCTCCCTTTTTGACACGATTGAAAAGTAAGGTATCTTTATCAATTATTGAGCCATCTTTTTCCTTCAAAGTAAGGTCAGCGTTTCCGAAAGTTATGTTCAGCCCAGAATTGTTGGTTACTTCAAAGAAAACTTGACATTTAAAACTACTAGATTTCATTTTAGATAGCTGAAAATTTATTCCTTGAGCGCAAGTTATGGATGGTATCAATAAGCTAAAGAAAAAG
>JAJTGF010000085.1 GCA_021299335.1 Cryomorphaceae bacterium | reverse complement strand
ATCGCCGCCGATGGTGCCGCGGTTGCGCACCTGTGGGTCGGCAATCAGTTTGGCCGCTTCGCATAACAACGGCACTTTGGCTTGCAAAATGGGCGAGCTGATCAACTCGTTTTCAACCGTCATAGCGCCGATCACGATCGTGCCACCCTCTTCGCGGATGCCCCTGAGTTCGGGGATGCGGTTAATGTCGATCAAATGTTCGGGCTGAGCAAAACGAAGCTTCATCATGGGAAGCAAACTGTGGCCGCCAGCCAGCAACTTGGCCTCGGAGCCCCATTGGCCGAGCAAGGCAACTGCCTCACCGACGGTTTTGGGCGCGTGGTATTCAAAACGCGGTGGAATCATCAAAAGTCTCCTATGGTTCTGTTTGAAAAACAGTCATCTAGTATGGTGTAGAACGCTACCTTGCGCATAGGAGAAACTTTTAAGGTATTTGAATTTTTTGTCGATTTGTCTTATGAAATATTACTTTTTAAAACTATATGACTTATTTAGACTTTTAGATTTTTTACTCTTAGGGTATGTACTGCCCCAGTAACTAGGCTTTACCCTAGCTACTAAACTAAAAACAGTGTTACCTGATGCCCAGAACTTTGGCTTGGGATTACAAAGTCGGGGCGGGCAACTTTTATGGCATGTATCGGTCAGTGATGCCCATCTAAACTCTAAAACGTATGATCCTTTGGTCAGTCATATAGGAACACCATGAATTGATTTTTCTGCTTAGATTGGCAAAAGTATTTCGGCTACTTAAAGAAATAAAAGTAAATGATGAGTTGCATTCGTCGCAAACCTTCTGCTCTACCAATTTGACGACCACTGCTGCCATACATTCTTTGGCTAAATGCAGAACTCATACAGAGCACTATCAACATAAGGACGGTGAAAAATCTCGGTGCAAGAAATTTACTGGTGTAAGTCATTTGGGGTGATTGCAATCGCTGCAGCAAAACATATTTTGTCCAGCTAGCTTTCGGAATGAGCCCAATGAACGCAGTTTATGCAATCCACACTTATAGCAACTCATGGTGCCCATTGAACCTGAGCCGCCAAAAGGGGAGCCAGACTCTTTTGATTTGTAGCGAAGTCCATCGCTGGCAATTTTTGTTGATTCATCTCTTGACATACTGGCTGGGGCGGATAACTGTTTGTTTTACAAAACCGACGATGTCGTGGCGCAAGTCAAAGACCTGACACACGGAAAAGGCGTTGACACCATCATTGACATGGATTTTTCAACCACCATTTCATGGGTGGCTCAAGGAATTTTGCGCCCCCACGGCCACTTGATTTGTTATGGGTCCAATCTTCCATCCGAAGTGCCTGTGATGTTCAGGCCCTTGCTCTTTAACTCTATCAGCATGAGTTTTTTCTTGGTCTATGACCTGCCGGTTCAACAGCGCGAACCGTGTGTACAAATTTTGAACAGGATGCTTGCAAACAAACAACTCAAGCACACCATTGGGGCGACCTTTTCGCTGCAGCAAACTGCTGAAGCGCACCAGACTGTCGAGGCGGGTCAAACCATAGGCAATGTGGTGATTGAGGTCGACCATTGAAAATGGAAAAAGTTTACTTGTGGCGCTTGGGCATAAGGTGTATTCTGACGAAATGATGGGCTAAAAGAAAAAAGGTGACTTGGCAGTCGTTAGTGTTTATAGTGGCATTTAAGTTGGAATTATTTTTGTTTTTGCTCTGTTGGTCTGATCCATCTTTAAGGAAAAAAAATGAAATCAATAGTTATTTTGACTTTACTCAGCTCAGTTTTAGTGACCGCTCAAGCCCAAAATAAAGATACTCGGGGCGGTACTTGTGAGCAAACAAAAATGCAATATGACCACTACTGCAGCAAAAAGGGTGACCCCACTAAAGACGAAATTTTCACCACAGCCAATATTGCTTGCAACAACGCTAAGCGAAATATGGCAGCTGCCTGCGATGGAAGCAGCGCGAAAGACATGCCATACGGATTTGATCAGAATGGGACGCCTGTTGGCGATCTAGTTCAAAAGAAAAGTAATTAGTCCTTACTGGGTTCAAACAAAAACTTTGCATTAAAAAGTTGCTTTTATCGACTTGCTATGTTGCTGCAGACAATCCTATGAAGCTCAACGATAGCCTCATCAGAGTCTATTTTTTTCCATTTGATCTGTGTTTGCGTAAAGCTTTCCAAAACTTCTCCCAAGCCATTCAAATTCGAAAAAACAACAAAGGACAAGGTACTGAAATTTTCTTGCGTACAGTTTAATTTTTCTTGCTTTACAACTGACCAATTTCTTTTGGGGCCAGTTCCCGATTCCATTGTTGTAAAGTTTTGTAAAACTTCAATTTCTATGTAAGGGCTTTCTGCATTGATTGAATATTCGCCAATGTAGTGGTCTACCTTCATGCCCTTTGATCCTGGTCGCCAGGGTTCAATTTGGGTCGTAAACAAAAATTTCCATTCTGCTGAGGCTGAAAAACACAGCAAGAATAAGCTCGATAAGACCAACTTTTTTCGCATAGCTTTACTTTCGCTGTATTACATTCTTCACACACACAGCTATCAGTCTAACCTTAAGCATTTAGAGCAGTTGTCCTAATTTATCTATGAGAGTTTGCAGAATAAAACTCATATCCATAATATGCTTTTAGAAAATAATCATAGGCATGAGTTACCTAAAGCAACGCAAGAAATTCAAATTTCGATCATAGCCTGCAAAATTGACTATTGAAAAGAAAATTCATTAAGGGCAATAACTGCCTCATTGAAATCATAGATCATTTTCACACCCTTAGGCCTCTTTCTAACTACAGAAATGCCAGCGCCGCCTACCCATAACTGAATATGGTGCGGAAGCAAGCGCCTAAAATGTAAAAGAGTCGGCAAAATATCGCGACTAGGATGTGCAAAACTGAAGGAAAGTGCTACGACTTCAGCTTTGCATGAAATAGCGGCTAGCTTTAGATTATTCAGGGGGATATCGGATCCAATATTGATCGTAACTGCTCCCTGCTCAGCCAACACAGCCTCAGCCATCAACAAGCCAAGCAAATGATGTTCTCCAGGTGGCAGCGAAAATAATATAACTGGTAAACCTTTCTTAGGTAAAAAACTGAGAATCTCTGCCTGCAAATAGCGTTCTATATAAGCAGTGCAAAGGTGTTCATGGTGAATGTCGATTTCGTCCCTATTCCAAGCATCACCAATACTGATCATCAGAGGGGCTATTGTGCTTTTAACAAAATTGAGCATTGACTGTGTGCGTCTCTTCTTCTCTAAAAGTGCTACAAATCCTTTCATGTCAGAAATCTTGATATGCTCAATTAATTTAATAGTTGTTTCATTAGGTATTGAACTTTGAATATTCATGCCAAGTTCTGATTTTAATTTTTCGAGTTCCAATACTGTCTTGCCAACAACTTGAGCTGGCCGAAATCCAGCTTCAAGTAAGCGCTTAATGAGATGAAGCTGATTGATAGTGTTGAGTGAGTAGATTGATTGACCATCAAGGTTTAATTCCCTTGGAGGAAACCCAAATCTCTGACGCCACTTTCGTAATTGATCTTTCCCAAACCCCGTTTCACGCTCGATTTCCGATGGAGTAAAAAGTGGGTTTGTACGCATGATTATTCACGGTAACAGTTAAATAAACACTTGTCCCATCTATTTTGTCACGGACAAAATAGATATATTCATTATTGAAAGTGGAGTTGGGTATTTCGTGCTCGAACTGTTCGCTTGAAATTTAAGTTATTCGTATTGATTAAATATATAAAAAAGGGAAAATAATGACCTTCGAAAAACAATCCGAAATAGTCGATAAAAGAATCCTTGTCGCAAGAAAGTACTGGTCGGAATTCTTGTCTGATTTACCCATACGAGTAGCAAATTTGTCATCGTCAAATCAGACATTAAACACAAATGTCGAACCCACAGAAGAAATTAACGATGCTGAAAAATTGAAGTGGTAGTTAGTTAGTAATGCTAGTTTTAATTATTGAAATTTGATATTTTTTTAAAGAAAGTCTTTAATATGAAAAATATTTATTTTAGATATCTTCAATTTGTTTCTTCAGATGCAATTCATCAGAGCAAACAAGAAGTATTGAGTTCAACGGCAATCCTTTTACTGAATAGGATTGCGGTCAAAGAGTATGAAGAAAAACCAATGAATGTCAATCAAGCAATGACAATCCAAGCACTTGGCAGTCCATCGAATTTACATCGAAAATTAGTTGAATTGCGTGAAGCTGGAATGATTGAAGTTAAAAGCGTTGGCAAAAATCACAGAACAAAATATCTCTTTATTTCTCAAGCTGCTTACGATTATTTTCAAATTAAATCTGAAGCTATGGTGAAGGCAATTGAAAAACCGTTGTAGGTCTAAATTTAGAAGATTTTGTTATAGATCTCTCACCAGTATGGGCGAAAGCCCTTTTCATGAAGCGTATTCTTACGCTTAGTGCAGGCGCAACATTATTCCCTTATGCTTGGTAGCAGCTACGGTCATCCTCTTGTGGTGACGGTCCGGCCCGATTGATTAAATTCAGTCGGACTTTTTTGTGAGTTGCGATGTGTGAGATTTACCATGGCAGCTCCTAGTGGTGGTTGCCAGTAGGTCATTAAGGTGAATTCACTGCACTGGGCATATATACCCAAGTTTGCTATGACGATCTCTTCAAAGGCGCGGTGATTTACAAACAGTCTGCCAGTTGGACTAGGGACTTCCAAAGATGAAGCTACTAATACTGAAATTGTAACGATCGAATTTGTGAGGCCTATCGCTCGTCATATTGCATAAAGCTGGCATTGTTTATGCTTGATATACATTGATTGGTTGATCTCTTGACATTCAATTTTTATTGAACCTTTCAAATCAGGTCAAACGAGACAACCAATCACTCATTTTGAAACTTAAATAATTAATAAAAGCAGAGGTGTA
>JAJTGF010000084.1 GCA_021299335.1 Cryomorphaceae bacterium | reverse complement strand
ACATTGAGGCTTTCTTTGATTTTATCTTCAGGAACCTCTAATGCTTCGGCGAGTGCTTCTGCACTCGGCGGACGCTCGAATTCTTGTTCTAGTCGCGAGAACGCCTTTTTGATTTTATTGAGCGAGCCTACTTGGTTGAGTGGCAAGCGCACAATGCGCGCTTGTTCTGCCAAAGCCTGAAGGATAGACTGGCGAATCCACCAAACGGCGTAAGAGATAAATTTAAAACCTCTGGTTTCGTCAAATTTTTGGGCAGCCTTGATCAGACCCAAATTACCTTCGTTGATGAGGTCAGGTAGGGTGAGCCCTTGGTTTTGATATTGCTTGGCAACTGAAACCACAAAGCGTAGATTGGCTCGGGTGAGTTTTTCTAGGGCTTTTTGGTCACCAGCTTTGATGCGGCGTGCGAGTTCTACTTCTTCTTCTGCGGTGATGAGTTCTTCACGCCCGATATCTTGAAGGTACTTGTCGAGAGATTGACTCTCGCGATTGGTGATGGATTTGGTAATTTTTAGCTGTCTCATGCGCTTATCTATACTGAATTACTAGGTAAAGTTCGGCTAATGCTTCTTAAGCAAAGTAACGCCGAAAATCAGGGATAAAAAAATCTGAACAAGGCTTTTTTTGTTGAGTTATTAACGAGTTCTTAACTTTTTCAACGCACCCTGATTTTCTGCTTACCATACTTATAAACCAAGGCCTCGGTAGTCTCTTTTACCTGTTTCGTCCATGATTTCGAGCAAAACACCTCTGTTGACACCGCTTAATTTTTGAGTCAGTTCTTCAACTGTTTCAATGGGTTCGTTGTTGATTTTGGTAATGATAATTCCTTCGCTGAGACCGATAGATTTGAGTTTGCCCGCATTGATGGTTTTGATCTTGACACCGTAACTGAGGTTGAGTTCTTTTTTCTCTTTGTCGGTGAGCTCAACGAAGGTTGCTCCCAGTGCATAATTTTTGCTGATTTCTTCTTTAGAAAGCAGTTGGGTTTCGCCATCTTGGTTGCGCAAGACCAGTTCTTTGGTCACGACATCGCCATCTTTTTGGCGCACACTGAGTGCGACTTTGTCGCCGGGTCTGCGCTTGCCGATTTCTTCTTGCAGTGCTGCAACTGAATTGACTTCTTTGCTACCAATTTTGAGAATGACGTCGTTGTCTTTGAGCCCCGCTTTATCTGCAGAGCCGCCCTCAATTACTTTGGCAATAAACACACCTTTGAGGTCGGGTAGCTTGTTTTTTTCTTTGATTTCTTGAGAAATATCAGAAATCTGGACTCCTAAATAACCGCGTTGTACAATGCCGAAGTCGATGAGGTCTCGCATGACTTTATCCACGAGGTTGACCGGAACCGCAAACGAATAACCCGCATAAGAGCCCGTTTGAGAGGCGATCGCGGTGTTGATACCGATGAGTTCGCCACGCGTATTGACGAGTGCGCCACCGCTGTTGCCCGGGTTGACGGCTGCGTCGGTTTGTATAAAGGATTCGATCGGAACTACTTCTTTGGAATTGCGCTCGGCAAGCAAATTGATATTGCGCGCTTTGGCCGAGACGATACCCGCGGTAACGGTAGAAGTGAGGTTGAAAGGATTGCCAACCGCCAATACCCATTCGCCAATTTTGAGTTCGTCGGAGTTGCCAATTGGAATAGCTGGAAAGTTTTCGCCTTCAATTTTGAGAACGGCGATGTCTGTAGCTGGGTCGGCACCTACTACTTTAGCAGCATACTTAGAGTTGTCATTGAGAATGACTTCAATTTCACTTGCGTTTTCTATAACGTGGTTGTTGGTTACGATATAGCCCTGAGAAGAGACGATTACGCCAGAGCCTGCTCCGGAACCGTATTGCTTGAATTCGCGACCACCTGCGCCTGGGCCGTAAAAGAACTCCTGAAAAGGGTCGCGTTGAAAGGTCGTTTGTACGACTTTGGTGGTGATGTGAACAACCGAGTGGACGGTATTTTCTGCGGCGGCTGTGAAGTCTAGGCCTTGTGGAACGCCTTGGTAGTCTACCTGATGAATAGCTGCCCGACGATTGCCGTCGATCACTTGGTCGGATAAACGGCTACTGTTATGTTGAATGATGACGTAAGTAGCCAAAGGAAGGGTACCACCTAAAATACCCAAGCCAAATAATTTGAGAGTGCTGGTGAGTGTCATACTGTCAGATTTTTAAATTGCTGTTGCATAAACGCAAAGAGCGTTCCAAAAATTGCTTGAAAAATGTTAAATTTTGTTAAGATTTGGTAACGATTATTCAACTATTTTTGTTCGACCACAATGGCACTACAATTCGCGAAATATCAAGGCACCGGCAACGACTTCATCATGCTCGACAACACCCATGGTGCTCATGACAATTTGTCAACGGCTGTCATTTCTGCACTCTGCGACCGCAAATTTGGCATTGGTGCCGATGGCCTGATTGCTCTAAAGTCTCACAACACCCTCGATTTTCAAGTCGTTTACTACAACGCCGATGGCACGCAGTCATTTTGTGGTAATGGTGCGCGTTGCGCAGTTGCTTTTGCGCATACACTTGGTTTATTAACGAACCCACACACCAATTTTATGGCCATCGACGGACCACATGAAGCGTGGCTCTGCCAAGAAGAAGTGCGGCTCAAAATGGCCAACGTAGCTCCAATTTTAAAACTTGAAAATGGTTATGAAGTCCAAACGGGCTCACCACATTTCATTCTAGAAGATTCAAATCACCAAAGCTCACATGTTGTAGAGGTGGGGCGCAGCATTCGCTACAATGAAACTTATGGTAATGAAGGCATCAACGTCAATTTAATGAGCATTCATGAAAACCATATTCAAGTAGCAACTTACGAAAGGGGAGTCGAAGATGAAACGCTCTCTTGTGGAACAGGCGTTACTGCCGCTGCGCTCGTATTTGCCCAAATCAAGGGATTGCCTTCAGGAAAGGTGAAGGTGCAGACCAAAGGAGGGGAGCTCCTTGTCGAATGGAACAGAAGACCCGATGCCTCTTTTGATGAAGTGTATTTAACGGGGCCAGCCAAACACGTTTATAACGGAACATATGAGTTTAAAGGGTAGTTTGGTCACGCTTAGGGCGGTAGAAAAAGACGATGCTGGTACTATTTTCATGTGGGAGAACAATCCTGCCAACTGGAAGGTTTCCAATACAGAAGTCCCGTTTTCTTTATATGATATCCATCAACTGATCGAGCAGCAATCTGATATCCGTAAATCGGGCCAAATGCGTTTGGTGATTGAAACAAGTGCAGAAAGCCGCCCTGTAGGGGTCATTGATTTGTACGATCTCAATTTCAAGCATGGCTACGCGGCAGTTGGCATCCTCATTGCTGCTGATGCCGACAAAGGGAAAGGTTTTGCGGGTGAGGCGCTGCAAATATTCTGTACCTATTGTAAAGAAATCCTGGAATTGCGCAATTTATATTGTCACATCCATCACGATAACCAAGCAAGCGTTCAACTTTTCGAAAAAGCAGGTTTCGTACATGCAGGAACGCGCAAAAATTGGTTGCGCTTTAAAAATCAATATTTCGACGAACTCACTTATCAATTATGTCTAGAAAACAAAAACTGATCATTCTTATTTGTGCTGTCATACTGGGTTTAGCGCTGCTGATCCTTCCTAAATTAAAGTATTATTACGGGGCCTTTCAGAAGTCGAGTAACACCGCAGCGGTCGTTATTTATCTTTCCGGAAAAGAGCATGTTTTAGATGTGAAATACGTGGCGCACTTGCTGCAAGAAAATGGTGTCATCTCCAATACTGACTTGTTTGAATTGGTCGGTTCAGAAAAAGAAATGAATCCGCGCAATATTGCCCCTGGTAAATATATCATTGAACCCGGAACGGCTTATCGCCATATTTGGAACGGTTTTACGTTAAACAGTGAGTTGAACGGGAACGCCGAGCAAACAGTCGAGGTGAACTTTGAAAATTGCCGCAACATTCACGACCTCGCAGGAAAACTTCAAAAACAACTAGATCTCGATAGCACTTCATTTATTGCGCATCTTCAAAATGGCCAAACGCTTTCTCGTTTAGGCTTTACCTTAGAACAACTCGCGGCGTTGTTTATTCCGAACACCTACGACATGTATTGGGACCAAACACCCGCACAATTTGTGGAGCGCATGGCCAAAGAATTCAAAAATTTCTGGACACCAGCGCGCATGGAAAAGTTAAAAACGGTTGGTTTAAATGCACCCAACGAGGCAGTAACTTTAGCGAGTATTGTTTATTCTGAGCAGTCGAGAAGGGCAGAGGAATGGCCGATCATTGCAGGTTTGTATTTGAATCGCATCCGGCAGGGCATCAAATTGCAATCTGACCCTACTTTTAAGTTCTGTTGGGGCGATCAATTAAAAGGGGTTCAGCGCTTATTGGCCGTTCACCGCGACATCGATTGCCCATACAATACCTACAAAATCAAAGGCTTGCCGCCAGGCCCCATCTACTTGCCTCCAGTGGGGGTTGTAGAAGCGGTACTCAATCCGGATCAAAACAATTACATTTTTATGTGTGCCAAACCAGATTACACTGGTACGCACAATTTTACAGCCTCAGGAGCTGAACATGCCAAAAATGCCAAAGCCTTTCAAAATTGGTTAGCGGCAGAACTTCGCAACAGATAAGCCTATGAAAAGAAGACAATTTATCCGCTTTGGTGCCATTTTAGGCGCACTCAGTTTGGTCGACAAACCAAAGGCCAGTCAGACCTTTAGCCAATCTTTCTCTGGAAAGACCGACGGCCCTCTCGTGCTCTCTACCTGGAACCACGGCTTGGCCGCCAATGAAGGGGCTTGGCAGGTACTTTCTAAAGGCGGATCTGCGCTCGATGCAGTGGAGAAAGGCGTGATGGTCACAGAAGCCGACCTGACCAACCGCAGCGTAGGGGTTGGCGGCCGTCCAGACCGCGATGGCCACGTCACTTTAGACGCGTGTATCATGAGTGGCGACTCGCGCT
>JAJTGF010000019.1 GCA_021299335.1 Cryomorphaceae bacterium | reverse complement strand
GATATCGAACAACTCTATGTGAGCAACGCAGCCGGCCAAGAAATCCCGCTCGCCGAACTCGCCTCCATTCAGATCGAAACCGGACCCAATCAAATTCAACGCGACGACGCCAAGCGCCGCATCATTGTAGGGTTCAATGTCCGCGGTCGCGATGTAGAGAGCATCGTTGAAGAACTACAGCAAAAAATGGATAGCCAAGTCCAATTTGAAACGGGCTACTTTCCTGAAATTGGCGGCACCTTTGAAAATTTAGTGCATGCGCGTGCACGACTGCTCATTGCCGTTCCCATTTCTTTGCTTTTGATTTTCTTTTTGCTGTACCTCACTTTTCAATCCGTGAAACAAGCTGCGCTTATTTATTCAGCCATTCCCTTGGCCTCTATTGGAGGGGTCGTTGCCCTCTTTCTGCGGGGAATGCCGTTCTCCATTTCTGCCGGTGTTGGATTTATTGCACTATTTGGTGTCGCAGTGCTCAACGGAATTGTACTGATTGCCGAGTTCAATTCACTCAAGAAATCAGGAGCACCACTCATGCAAGTGGTGTTGCGAGGTACAGCCAACCGACTGCGGCCAGTACTCCTCACCGCAACCGTGGCCTCACTTGGTTTCTTACCCATGGCGCTTTCTCACGGCAGTGGTGCCGAAGTGCAAAAGCCGCTTGCAACTGTAGTCATCGGTGGCCTCATCAGCGCGACCATTCTCACACTTTTTATCCTGCCTATGTTGTATGTCCTTTTTGAAAAACCGTTGCGCATCCGTCGCAAAAAAGGAATGCTTTTCGTGTGCTTTCTTTCACTTTTTTCAAGTTCATATGCACAGCCTTTGCAATATACCGATGCTCAATTATTTAACCTGCTGCTCGATCAAAACGGTCAAATCAAAGCAGCAGTGCTAGAGGCGCAACGCCAGCAGTTCATCGGAGAAGGTGCAGCTGGCTGGCAAGCACTTTCTGCTTCTTTTATGATGGGTCAATTTAACTCTGCTTACCGTTTTGACAACAACTTTACAATTAGTCAGGAGCTGCCTTACAACGGCGCGCTACGTTTGCAAAAACAACTCGGACAGCTCAGTGGTCAATTATCTGAACAAGATGCAGCACTGCTCAAAAAAGAGTTCAAGCGCGCCTTAGATGAGCAATTAGAAATTATTCGCATGCGCAGTGGCGAGTTGGCTTTGGCTCAGCAGCAAGATTCTTTATTTCAAATGCTCGATCAAAAAATTCAACTTCGCGTCGCGCTCGGAGAATCGTCGAAAATGGATCAAGTATTGGTGCATTCAAAAGCCATGCGGGCCAGTGCCAAGGTTCAGCAACAATCACAAAATTTGATGAACGCGTGGGCGGCGCTTCATGCGCTATTAGCGTACAAAGGCCCTGTGTTTACACTTGCGCAAGCCGAGGCGATTGATTTTTTATCGGCACCTAAATACACTGCTCTAAGTACCCATCCAAGTTTGCTGCGCTATGAAATTGAAGCGAAGCAACTGGAACTCCAAAACGAACTCAACAAAGCTCAACAGTTACCGCAGCTTGGTTTGGCGTATTTCAATCAGTCGCTCGTGGGCATTCAAAATATCAATGGCAACGATCAATATTTTGGTCCCAATCAAAGATTTCAAGGCGGCATGGTTCAGACACAAATCCCAATCGATTTCAAAGCCTACAAATCGAGATCTTCCGCAATCAGTTTAGCCCTCTCTCAAAACGAGCTTCTTCAAAACCAACAAAAGGTGTCTCTGGCTGCACAAAGCAACCAGCTGTATACTGAGTTGCTCAACTTGATTGAAACCTACAAAGAGGTTGCCAAGCCCATACAAGCAGAACTACTTCAGTTACAGACCGACGCCGAGTTGCAATTGAAGAGTGGAGAAATCTCTTTGATTGATTTTATTCAATTGCAAGAATACCAGTTGGCTTTGCAAAGTGAACTTTTGCAGTGGCAGCACCAAATCAAGTTAGTACATATCTCCTATGAATGGATTCAAAATTAAACAAATCATGACATTATTTAAGATCCTCACTAGCATCCTTTTCCTCATGCTCTTCGCTTGTTCAAGCGAGCAGAAGGCACCTGAAGAAAGCAGTGAAAAAGCGCCATTTAAGTTGAGCGCTCAACAAATTCAATCAATGGGTATTGAGCTCGGCTCTTTGCAGCAAACTTATTTAGGCCTGAGCGTCTTTGCAAATGGCATAGTCGATGTCCCACCTCAGAATAAATCATACATAGCTATGCCTTTTGGTGGTTACATCAAGCAAATCAAAGTGCTCGATGGCATGCAAGTCCAAAAAGGGCAGGTTTTACTTGTTGTAGAACATCCAGAGATCATTCAATTACAGCAAGAATACCTTGAGTTACTTGGGCAACAAGAATACCTCTTAGCCGACTATGAGCGCCAAAAACAACTTTTTGAAAAGGAGGCTGGCTCGGCTAAAAGCTACCAGCAAGCAAAAAGTGCTTTTTTAGTGAATAAAGCCAAATTGAGCGGTTTGTCTATGCAGCTCGAGATGGCCAATGTAAACATCAATCAGCTCAAAAATGGGCAAATTGAACGGACACAGAAAATTTGCTCACCGTTTGCTGGTGTCATCACTAAAGTAACGGCCAACGTGGGTTCGTTTGCAGAACCTAAGGACAACCTTCTAGAGATCATCGATCTCAAACACGCTCATGCAGAACTGACGGTTTATGAAAAATATTTGTCGTTTTTACAAAAAGACCAAGTTGTTCATTTACAATTTGTCGACGAACAAGCGACAGCGGAGGCTAAAGTATACCTCATTGGTCGGGAAATCAGTGCAGAACGCACAGTCAAGGTACATTGTCATTTTGAGCAGCTCCCTACTCATATTACTCCAGGATCCTATTTGAAAGCAGAAATTCGCGCCGAAAATCAACTTCAGTATACCTTACCTGAAGAGGCCATCGTTCAGCAAAATGGAAAAGATGTTGTTTTTATTGAACAAGACGGCAACTTTTTGCCCATTGAAGTCGACATATTGATAACGCAAGATGGCCTGGTTGCCATCACCAGTAAAAAAATGTCCTTGCTCAAGCGCTCACAAATTGTTTGCAAAGGAGCCTATGAATTACTGGCGCTGCGCAACAAAGAAGTGGAATAAAAACGGAAATTCTTGATTCAAAATAACTTATTTAAAAGTATGAAAACTTCAAATCGCATTTTATTTATGGGCCTCATTGGGGGTTTCTTATTCTTGAGCTCTTGTAAGAAGATGTTTGCTTGTCACGAAGAAAATATCAGCAGTGCAGGAGCCGACGATTCACACAACAAGGGGCAAAATTGCATGCAATGCCATGTCTCAACTGGTGAAGGCGAGGGTTGCTTTAATGTAGCCGGAACCATTTATCAAACGGATCTTCAGAACACTGTTAATTCGGGAATAGTGGAACTTTACACCGGGCCCAACGGAACAGGAACGCTCAAGTACACCATTGATATTGACAGCAAAGGAAATTTCTACACAACAGCCAATGTGGATTATACGGGATTGTATCCGAAAGTAACAGGGCCATCAGGAGCCAGCATTTCAATGGGTTCACCACTGAGTACTGGTGCATGTAATTCTTGCCATGGTTCGGGCTCGAACAAAATTGGCATAGATTAGCATTGACTTGATTTCAAAATCACAAGCTCAGTTTGTTTTGGCAAACTGGGCTTTTTTTTGTTCAAATAGTTCGGTGAAAGCAACTTCGTCTTGCGGAGAAATCAAAAGCTCGTCGTATTTGTTGTAGCGCAGAACCAGGCACTTCCATGCAGTGCTCATTTTCCAACCTGCGTACAAGCCATTGGCTGGTTCTAACTTATTAAAAGTGGCATAATAAATTCTCTTTTTTAAACCCATACTTTGGCAAAGTAAATGGTCTTCTAGAAAGGTGTAGTGGGTACTTCTTGGGACAATCCAGTTCATGAAGATGGTCAATAGGAGCCAAATGGAGCCGAGTCCGTAAATAGCCGTGTGGTCTCCTTCAATAACGTAAAAAAGAACGGAAACAAAAGCATAAATCACGAACACCAATCCGGAAACAGCCCAAAGAAATCCATCGTTTTTGGATTGAAAGCGCATGGCTCCTTACCAAGCAAAGAGTGGTTTGCCGCTCATGAGGGCATTCACTTCTTTTTTGACTGCCGCTAAGGTGGCATCGTCGTTGGCATTCATGAGGGCGCGGTCAATGAGGTTCACAATTTGTGGAATTTCAGTGGTGTTCACGCCTCTAGATGTAATAGCTGGGGTTCCAATGCGGATGCCCGAAGTAACGAACGGCGATTCGGTGTCGTAAGGCACCATGTTTTTATTGACGGTGATATCAGCTTTTACCAATGCATTTTCGGCGTCTTTGCCGTTGATGCCTTTTGAGCGCAAATCGATGAGCATGCTGTGGTTGTCTGTGCCACCCGAAACGATGTTGTAGCCCAATTTGACCATTTCTGCG
The DNA here is from genome assembly GCA_021299335.1 of Cryomorphaceae bacterium. Classification (GTDB taxonomy): domain Bacteria; phylum Bacteroidota; class Bacteroidia; order Flavobacteriales_D; family Crocinitomicaceae; genus UBA952. Next base: position 15,332 of record JAJTGF010000019.1, on the reverse strand, counting down.
GCAAAAACTGCTGCGTTGTCGCGAACTTGGGTCATGTATGTTTTAAAAGCAGGATCTAGCGCTTCGCCGAAAGCAACAGCTTTCGCGGCAATGACATGCTCAAGTGGGCCGCCTTGAATACCAGGGAAAACAGCTGCATCTAGCAAGGCACCCATGGATTTGAGATTGCCGTTGTTCCAACGCAAGCCAAAAGGATTTTCGAAATTATGGCGCAACATAATGATGCCACCTCTTGGTCCGCGGAGTGTTTTGTGGGTGGTTGAGGTCACGATATGACAATGTTCGAGCGGATCATTTAATAAACCAGCGGCAATCATGCCAGCAGGGTGGGAGATATCTGCCAAAACTAAAGCGCCAATTTCGTCGGCTACTTTGCGGATGCGGGCGTAATCCCAGTCGCGGGAATAGGCAGAAGCACCGCAAATGATCATTTTGGGAAGTTCTCTTTTGGCGGTTTCTTCCATGAGATCGTAGTCGACCAAACCCGTTTCTTTATTGACGCCATAGAAAGATGGTTTGTAAAGTTTACCTGAAAAATTGACAGGGGAACCGTGCGTGAGGTGCCCACCATGAGAAAGGTCAAAGCCCAAAATTTTGTCGCCTGGTTGCAAACAAGCTAAAAACACTGCTGCATTAGCTTGTGCGCCAGAATGCGGCTGTACGTTGGCCCAGGTGGCGCCAAAAAGCTGACACAAGCGATCGATGGCCAATTGTTCTACTTGATCAACGACTTCACATCCACCATAATAGCGCTTTCCGGGTAAGCCCTCTGCATATTTATTGGTAAGCACAGAGCCCATCGCTTGCATCACTTGCTCGCTCACAAAGTTTTCGGAGGCGATGAGTTCGATGCCGTGGAGTTGGCGTTCTTTTTCTGCTTGGATGAGGTCAAAAATGGCTTGGTCTTTCATAAGGTCTTTATTATATGGCAAATATCGGAAGAATGCTAAAATAAGCGCTTGATTTCGAAAAGAGAATGTGTAAAATCTGCTGCGGCTTCATTGAATATACCGGAGGAGGTCAATTGATCGAGGCGCACTTGCCCAGATGCATGTAAGATTTGCTGTTCGGGGCCTACCAAACCAACATGATGGATGCGTCCGGAACTGTTTTTGAAAAAAGCCAAATCCAGGACTTGTCGCTCCTCGAAATCTACCAGCGTGCCAATCTCAGCTTGCTGATAGGCGTCGCGAGGGAGGTTGATGTCGAGCTGGCGATAGACATTTTGCGTTAAACCCGAACAATCGATACCGAAAATGGATTTTCCTCCCCACAAATACGGGGTGTTCAGAAATTGGAGCGCATAAGCCCACGCATCGGAAAAGGTATTTCCTTCGGGTATCTGATAGTGGTAAGGTCCAATTTGGAAAGTTTGGTCGGTTCCAATAAGCGATCCACCACTTAAAATTTGTCGACCCAAGGGCCCTTGTAAAATTTGATAATGTTGTTTGGAGTAGGTGCTGATATCGAGCCAACGGCGCAGCTCTTTTTCGGTGAGTGGGAGCACTTGCTTGTGATCGATATAGCCCTCATAGCCATCTAGAAAGCTTCGAATTTTTAACCAGGGTCGATCAAAAGCAATGATTTCGATGGGTTCACCAAAAAGTAATTGGGTGCTTTGTTCTGCGCTGTCTTTGGGTTCTTCCCTGACCGGAATCACCGAAAGCGCACAAAAAGCAAAGCGCTGATGGGGCTCCAACCATTTGATTTTCTCACTCATTGATTCAAAATTAACATTTTCAAGGCGATATTTGAGTAATTTTAAACCATGAATATTGGTCGCTTACCTCAAATCCTGATCACCAACGACGACGGCATTAGTGCCAAAGGAATCGCAGCCCTTATTGAAGCTGCCAAACCCTTTGGTGAACTCTTCGTGCTGGCCCCAGACAAACCACAATCGGGAATGGGACACGCCATCACTATTCACGACCCAATTCGCATGTTTAAAAGCGAGTTATATCCAGGAGTACAAGCCTACGCATGTTCTGGGACACCAGTTGATTGCGTCAAACTTGGCATCTCCGAGTTGCTCGGTAAAAAACCCGATCTACTGCTTTCTGGAATCAATCACGGCGAAAACTCATCCACGAACGTTTTGTATTCAGGCACCATGTCTGCAGCAATCGAAGGCGCCATGGAGGGCATTCCTTCTTTTGGTTTTTCATTAGCAGACTTCTCTGCAGATGCCGACTTCAGCGCTGCACAGCACTACATCACTATTTTGCTGCAGCACTTTTTTGAAAAAGGGTTCGCGCCTTCCATTTGTTTGAATATCAACATTCCTAAATTACCGCTTTCAGCCATCAATGGAATTCGCGTATGCAAACAAGCGCATGCCTATTGGGCCGACCGCTTTGAAAAACGCCAAGATCAATACGGCCGCGATTATTTCTGGCTCACTGGCGAATTCGCCGATCTCGACCAACGCCCCGACACCGACCTCCACGCCCTCAAAGAAGGATACGTGAGCGTCGTGCCCACTCATTTTGACCTCACCGCCTACGCACATCTCGAACATTTAAAATCATGGGAACAATGAAAAGCAACCTGAATCCTTCTTTTTTTATCGGACTTGCCATTGGTGTTTTGTCACCTTTGGTTTTATTGCCGCTCATCGTTTTTGTTTTGGCCCAATCTTATGGCCAAAGTTTTTCCTTTCTTTGGCATCAAACGCTACATTTTCAAGATTTCATGAGTCGTTACCTTTCTCTAGGCCTCATAGGTAACTTGGCTTGGTTTTACTTTTTTCTGAACCGAGAACAATACTTTCACACCAGAGGAATCATATTTGGCATGTTGCTCTACGCTCCCTACATGATTTACGTCAATCTCGGTCGTTTCTTTTAAACAAAGTCTCCTTGAAATCCAATCCCTTCGTCTATATCGTTTGCGGTGAAGCTTCAGGTGACTTACATGCTGCTAACTTGGTGGCCGCCTGGAAAACACACAACCCAAATGTGACTTTCAAGGCTTGGGGTGGCGATCGGCTTGCTGCTCAAGGTGTTCAAATTGACCAACACATCAGCACCATGAGCTTCATGGGTTTTTGGGAGGTCATTCAAAACTTAGGCACCATTCGGCGTCAGTTCAAGAAGCTTCAGGCGACTTTACTGCAGCAAAAACCTGCTGTTTTGGTCTTGGTTGATTATCCTGGTTTCAATCTGCGCATGGCCAAATGGGCTCATGACCACGACATCAAGGTCTTGTATTACATTTCTCCAACCGTATGGGCCTGGAAGCAAAATCGCGTGTATCAAATTCAAAAATATGTCGCGCAATTGTATTGTATTTTGCCCTTTGAACCTGCGTTTTATGCGCGTTTTGGCATCGACGTTTCTTATTTTGGCCATCCACTTCAGGATGAAATCGCAAGCTATCAAAAGGCGGGCAGCGCAGCACTCGTTTTTGACAAACCTATTTTAGCCTTGCTCCCCGGTTCCAGACCTCAAGAATTAGAAAAGAAATTACCGCTCATGCTGGCCGCTGCCGCGCATTTTGAAGCTACCCATCAAATCGCCATAGCCTGTGCTTCGAGTATTCCATTAGAGACCTACAGAGCCTATTGTCCAAATGAGGCCATTTACCTCAGTACGGCGCACACCTATGACTTGCTTTCTTGCGCCGAACTTGCGCTTGTTACTTCCGGAACCGCAACACTTGAAACCGCACTATTTAATGTTCCTCAGGTGGTCTGTTACAAAGGTTCCGCATTGTCTATTTGGTTGGCAAAAAAATTGGTCAAGATCAAATACATTTCTCTTGTCAACCTTATTTTGGATCGCAGCGCTGTTCCAGAGCTTATTCAAGAGGATTGCACCGCCTCCAATATGCAGCGGGCCTTGCGCGAGTTGCTGCCAGGTGAAGCCAAAAGACAAGCGCAATTATCGAGCTATGCTGAATTACACGAGCTACTGCAACATTCCGGAACAAGCGAACGTATTGCCAAATCAATGAATGCTTACCTAGAGTCGTGAAATCAGTTCTTGTCCTCTTCTTATTGTTTTCGTGTACCTTTTTGTCTGCGCAAAAAATGCGCATTGGTTTGTATTCGGCTAATAGCGTCAAAGAATTCCAGTTGGCTATAGGAAGCGGCCAGTACTTATTAAATGCCACACTTTCGGACGGTAGCAACCAATCCGTTTTATTGAACACTTTAGCGCAGGCACGTTTCAAAATAAATGGCGCCGTTATCCAATTCTACCAAGCCGGCACATACCGTTTTCAAGCGAGCCAATTTGAACTCATTCAAATGGCTCACGAAGATTTTTGCAATTGGTCAGTACCAGCGCTTTCGACTAAAACAAGGGCATATGAAGGCGATTTTGAATTGCGCATTTACAAAGGAAACCTGCAGCTGATCAATGTTTTGCCCCTCGAAACGTACTTAGAGGGCGTGGTCGCATGTGAGGGTGGTCCGGGGCACCAGAAAGCTTATTACCAAGCACAAGCCATTATTTCACGGACCTATGCGCTTTCCAATTTGCAAAGGCATCAAAAAGAAGGTTATCAACTTTGCGAGCGCGTCCATTGCCAGTCTTATTTGCACAAACGCACTGGTTCAGCGCTCATCGATTCTTCGGTTTACCAGACCCGTTCAATCGTATTGCTAGGTCCTAACGGGGATTACTTTCCTACTTATTTTCACGCTAATTGTGGCGGGCAAACATGTGAGCCACAAGATGTATGGAACGAGCAAATCACAGGTTTGCAATCGTTCAAAGACACGTTTTGCATTCACACCAAACAAGCTACTTGGGTCAAGCGCATTCCCCTTCAAACTTGGATAGATTTTCTCACCACTCAATACGATTTTCCTTTGACAGATTCGCTGAGTTATGCGCTGCTGCAAGAATTCCGTCAGCCGGAACGCAGTGCATTTTATCTACATCCTGTTTACGGGATTCCGCTTCGGGATTTGCGCGAAGAATTCAAACTCAAATCGAGTTTCTTCGATGCTGTTGTGGTAGGAGAAGAGCTCGTGTTGAGCGGCAAAGGTTTCGGACATGGCGTGGGCTTATGTCAAGAAGGAGCCATGCAGATGGCCAAAAAAGGCTATAGTTACGATCAGATTCTACGCTATTATTATCCAGGGGCTCGACTCGTGCTTCCAAAAGAATAAGTGGCAATCAGTGCTTATTTTTTAGTCACTACAAATATTTCTTCGTCGTCGCGCTTGAAAAACTTTTCGGAGCGCGCATAAGCTTCGAGTTCGTTTAAATGATGAAGCTTGTAGAGCGTTTTTTTGGTTTGCTTGAGCTGCTCGCTCATTTGGGTGTCTTGTTGTTCTATTTGAGATAACTTGCGCTTTTGTCGCACCAATGTAAAGATATCCCAATCGTCAAGGAAAAGGAAATAAATACCAAACACCAAACTCGTGAGTACATATTTATTTTTCAACCAATTTGGGATGCGCTGCATAGGGTTATTGTTCTGAGAAACTATTGTATTTTTTTTCGTAGAATTCGATCCATTCTTTGTCGTACTCGAACCATTTCTCTGCTTTTTTGAGCATTGGACGCGCATTGACTGTACTGCCATCGCGTTTGATGAGCGCTTGAGCACTTAAAATGAGACCAACGCGCAACGCATCTTTGTCTGCTTGGGTCCAAGAGTCGAAGTCTTTGTCTGTTAAATTAAGGAGATTTGGCATTTCAGTCTTCCAAATCAGGTTTGCTGTTTTGGCATCGCGGTTGTTGAAACGAATGGCAGCCTCGATGAATTTGATGCCCATAGGGTTGCGGGTAATGGTGCTGTAAGATTCACAGGCATCAAGCATTTCGGCAAGTGTTTCTGCTGTTTTGTCTTTGCTCTCGTTGCTGTAAACTACTGGGTAGCCATCTTCTTCACCGAGAACGTATCGCACGCCGTTGTTGAGTAGTTCGAGCTGAAAACCGTTGAGCCACATCTTGTGAATTGGCATCTTGAACACACCATTTTCGTCGCGTTCGATAGCGGTAGCACAGGCGGTGATCGCCTCTTCAAAAGGATCTTTGATCATGGGATCTTTGAGGTCTTTGCGGTAAACACCAAAAAGCCCTTTTGCTAAAAAGATATATGGGGTAGGGTCGTTGGCATACTTTTCTTTGACGGTGTAATCGCCAGCGCGTTTAACTAATTTGATGAAGTTGGAATCTGCGTGGAGTTGGGTAAGTTCATCGAGGTTGTTGGTCACCGTGATGAAGTTATCGTTGTCTACAGAAAGATCAAATTCTTCTTCCTCGACTTCGCCATTTTTTAGCGTTTTCTTGACGGCGTAAGTCACGTTGAGCGACACAGAATAATTGCCGACTCGTTTGAAACTAACCTCGATGATGTCGCTTTTCTCGTCGCCTTTGGTGAAATCCCAGTCTTTGCCTTTGACCCCTGAAATAACCCATTCGGTAGCTACTTTTTTGGTGCCAGCAGGAGTGAACACACTGCGCATTTCGACTGAGGTATTGCCGCCTTTTTCGTCGTCTAGGGTAATGACACGCTTAGATTCTTTGAGCTGAAGTGTTGGTTTTTGTGCCAAAACTACACCGCTTAAAAAGAGGCTGAAAAAAGTTAAAAAAAGAAGTTTCATTTTGTGGATGTTAACGTGTTGAAGCAATACAATTCTGTTCGAATTTAATAAAATTTATTGATGGCTCTTGATCAAAAGTTGCAAGATTTCTTGGGCAGCCTTTGCAATCTTTGTGCCAGGACCGTAAATCCCGAAGACACCAGCCTTGAAAAGGTAGTCATAATCTTGTTGAGGAATGACGCCTCCCGCTACCACCATGATGTCTGAGCGACCTTCGTGGCGCAGGGCTTCTATCACTGCCGGCACCAGCGTTTTATGACCTGCAGCAAGGGAAGAAACCCCAACAATGTGCACGTCGTTTTCTATAGCTTGCTTGGCTGCTTCTTGTGGTGTCTGAAAAAGCGGCCCAATGTCTACGTCAAAACCGATGTCTGCAAATGAACTAGCGATGACTTTAGCGCCGCGGTCGTGGCCATCTTGCCCCATTTTAGCGATCATGATGCGCGGTCGCCGGCCTTCTAGTGCCATGAACTCGTCGAGCAGTTCTTTGGCTTTTGTAAAATCTGGATCGTTCATAATTTCTTTTGCATAAACACCGCTAATGCTGCGAATTTTAGCTTGATAGCGACCGAATACAGTTTCTAGTGCACTGGAAATTTCGCCGAGTGTACAGCGCGCTTTGGCACAGCGTACAGCGATTTCCAATAAGTTTCCTCGATGTTGAGCAGCTGTTTGTAATTCGGAGAGTAGGTCACTTACCTCTTTGTTGTTGCGCTGTGCTTTGAGTTGCTCTAATCTTTTGATCTGGGCACTCCGCACTTCGGTGTTGTCTACTTCTCGGATTTCAATTTGGCTGTCTTCGTCGGTTTGGTATCGATTCACACCCACAATAATTTCATGACCAGCATCGATCCGAGCTTGTTTGATGGCCGCTGCTTCTTCGATGCGCATTTTGGGTAAGCCTGTTTCGATGGCCTTGGCCATTCCGCCTAAATTTTCAATTTCGGTGATCAGGGCCCATGCTTCTTCGATGAGTTCCTGCGTGCGTTGTTCGAGCGCTGAGCTACCCGCATATGGATCGATAAATTGAGTGATGCCCGTTTCTTTTTGTAAGTAAATTTGGGTGTTACGAGCGATGCGCGCAGAGAAATCTGTCGGGAGTGCAATTGCTTCGTCGAGCGCATTGGTATGCAGCGATTGCGTTCCACCCAGGGCAGCCGAGAGTGCCTCGAGGCAAGTGCGCCCTACATTGTTAAATGGATCTTGTTCCGTTAAGGACCAACCGGAGGTTTGGCAATGCGTACGCAAGGCCAAAGATTTATTGCTTTTTGGCTCAAATTGCTTGACAATTTTTGCCCACAATACGCGGCCAGCTCTGAGTTTGGCTACTTCAGTGAGGTGATCCATTCCGATGGCCCAAAAGAAACTAAGTCTGGGTGCAAAATCGTCTATGGCCAAACCTGCAGCTAAGCCAGTCCTGATGTATTCCAGTCCGTCGGCTAGGGTATAGGCAAGTTCAATTGCGGCAGTAGCACCCGCTTCGTGCATGTGGTAACCCGAAATAGAAATCGAATTGAATTTCGGCATGTGGGCAGAAGTGTACGCAAAAATATCTGCAATGATGCGCATCGATGGTGCAGGCGGGTAGATGTAGGTGTTGCGCACCATGAATTCTTTGAGAATGTCGTTTTGTATGGTGCCGCTCAATTGTTCGCTACTGACACCTTGTTCGTGCGCACTTGCAATATAAAAGGCCATAATTGGCAAAACTGCTCCGTTCATGGTCATCGAGACCGACATTTGATCCAAGGGAATTTGATCAAAGAGCATTTTCATGTCTTCGATTGAATCGATGGCCACCCCAGCTTTTCCAACGTCACCGATGACGCGTTCGTGGTCTGAATCATAACCTCTGTGTGTCGCCAAATCAAAAGCTACACTCAGGCCTTTTTGGCCACCTGCGAGATTGCGACGGTAAAATGCATTCGAAGCCGCAGCAGTCGAAAAACCGGCATATTGTCGGATCGTCCAAGGCTTGGAGAGGTACATGGAGGCGTACGGACCGCCGAGAAAAGGAGCTAGCCCAGACCTGAACTCAGCAGGTTTGGCTTGCTCGGAATGTGCTGACCAATCTAAATTGCGATAGGAGTGGAGTTCTTTTCTAGGCATTAGTTGGCGTTTTTTTCAAAAATTAAATACGGAAATCCATAGGCAACCGGGATTTCGCCCCATTCTGCTTTAGGGCTTTCAAATTCATTGGGATAGGCATTGATGCCGATAAGTATGTTTTCACCCGATTTAAATTTGGCGATCCGCAATTTGCGAGAGGCTTCAATTTGTTTGATGATAAGCGCTTCGGCGTGTTGTGCTTGCTCGTCGAACTCACAGAGCAGGCCCCAAGCTTTTTTGACCAAAGCCATGCAAACTTGTTCAACGATATAGGCATTTTGTAAAGGATCTTGCAAGGTAGCAAGATGCGCTTCTTCATTGATCAAGTTTGCGATATTGAGTGCCATACGTTGTCCAAACGCTGTTGCGCCATTTTGAGCCAATGCGTCGTAGGGCTGAATGCACAAGAATTGAGCCCCTCCTAAAACAGCGCTGAGCCCTTCAGTTGACAAACGCAGCAAATTGGTGTAGGGATCTTGTAGGCTTTTGTTACAGAATCCGGTTTTGACGAGCAATTGAAGATCGAGATCGGCCCCGTGAATTTTGGCAAGTTTTGATACGGTATGTCGGACGGCTCTAAATTTGGCAATTTCAATGAGGTATTCATTGCCCACACCCATTTCGAAATAAATGGTCTTTTGTTGTGGGTTTTCTTCAAGTAGTTGTTGTAATTCAAACAGAGCAACTGCTAGTTGTGTGCTGCTATTCGCACCAACTTGTTGTGCGGCAAAACTGCTGACTGTGTTTTTTTGAGTCCCGGCTCGGTGTAATAGGATGCAGTTCGAGGTATATGCCGCCGCTGCAGTTTGCATGAAATGCGCATGAGCCGCTGGTGTATCAAAACAAATCAGGCAACTGATATACGCTACTTCTATTTCAGCGAGCAAAAGTTGGTAATCGGTGTGAATGCTGGTCGCTTCAATGTACAAGGCATCTGCACCTTGCATGAGCGCTTCGCGCATGAGTCGGTTACTTTGTTTTTCGTTCGAGGCATTTGCAGCAAACATGCGCTTCCATGCAACGGTTGCAGCATTTGAATTTGGCAATTGGGGTCCTTCTAGTTCAGTAAGCGAAATAGAGAGCTCCTCTACAGGTGATTCATATTGCAATAATGCTGTATTTTCTTTGAGTTCTTTATGCAATTGGGCTTGCCAATCGGTCAAAGCGTTCGCTGAAAAGGGGATACTAACTGCTGACATAAAAATAAGTGTCCCCAAATATACTGAATCTATTATTCAACTGCAGAATTTACCGATAGGTTAGTCATTTGACGACTCTAATTTTGAAGTATGTCAACAAGGTTTTTCATCTGTCTTTGCTTCTTTGTTTCTTCTTTTGGTCTACAAGGGCAAATGCTCTGGCCTGGCCAATATTTGCTTTCTTCTTCTGGTACCCTCAATGCCCTCGATCAAAATCAGCAACACCTTAATCCAGCGGCCATTCACAACACCAATCGCAAAGGCTTTCGTTTCAATTCGACCTCACCAATCTTTTTTGCCGATTTATCCCAGGTCAATTTGGGTTTATTTTACACCCGTAAGTTCGTGTTTCTTTATCATGAACTCAGTGGTCAATTCCACACAGCACTAAGCCATCTTCGCACCACACATGCGTTGGCATTGCCCATCGGCCAAAATCTATCCATTGGCTTAGGTATGCAAGTTCAGTTGCTCATTCAGCCCAAGGCTTACGGATCTTACCTCGATGCCAGTGCACGCTTGGGTTGTCAGTATCAGTTTGCAGACCGTCACCGGTTTTCCATGACCCTCAATGAAATTGGCGTGCTCAATCGCCAGCAAATTAGTCTCGAACATGTTGTCTTGCTACGCACCGATTTATTCTTTGCTCAAGGCTTTAGCTGGAATCCGAACTATCAGCCGTCTTGGTACCTCACCATTATTCAAAAAACTGCGAAAGCTAAATTGCAATTTTCTTGTGGGATATACCCTCAGCGCTATTCCTTTTCCTACGAAAGTTCAAGCCATCAAAAGTTAACATGGTTTCTTGCACAAAGTTGGCAATATGGATTGGGCTTAGGCTTACAATTTGGCTTTATTTTTCACTGATGCACAGGCTTTTTATTTACGTAATGCTTTCAACAGTTTTGCGAACCAATGCGCAAGATCTTCCCGCACAACTCCTTTTCGACAACGAACCCATTTTATTGGTGGCTACAGAGCTCGACCACTTGCTCGCCAAACAACTCATCAGTACAGAAGAAGCATCCTTGCTCTCCCAATTTTTTCAAAATGGGGGTGTTGTTTCTAGTCTTTATCAACTGCAAGGTATCTTAGCCCGAGACCTAGCGGCACTTTCTCAATTGAGCGAGCAATTGGTTTTGCCAAGGCTCCAAAGTCAAACTTCAAAAAAAGTGACGGGCCTATATGAACTTCGCAGCACCTTACCTGCTTTTTCTGTAGTTGATCGCCGGAATTTCATTTGGACATGCGACACCAATTATACAGGTCCAAATTTTGCTTTTCAGCAACGCATTTCACTTTCGCTTTCCAATTGGCGCTTTGGTTTGCAATTGGCCAAAGATGTGGGCGAGCCAATTTGGCACAGCACGCCCACACCAGGCATCGATTGCTCAACAGGTTTTTTGGCGTGGGTTGCACCGTTCAAGACCTATCAAGTGCAAAAAATACTCATCGGTACTTATCAAATTCAATGGGGTCAGGGTTTGCACCTTTGGACTTCAAGGGGCCTCGGCAAAAGCATTGATTTATTGCAACTAGCCAAAAAACCACTTGGCCTGAAACCCTATCAAGGAAGAGATGAACAACGCTATTTGCAGGGGCTTTCGGGAAGTTTTCAAATCTGGAAACACGAGCTTTTGGTTTTGGCTTCAGTAAAAAACATCGATGCTAAAACCATTCAAGATACCTTGCAGCCAGAGTTCAACTGGGCCTATACTACTGGTTTGCATCGGACTACTACAGAATTGGCCAAGCGCAAGCGAGCGTTCGAGCAAATTTATGGCATGGGTTTGCGGCGTCAAGCCGCGCTCTGGCAGTATGGTATCTTGGTGCTTTACCAGCAAGTTCAAACGCGTCAGCTCTTTGCTGATTCGATGCCGGGTACCCAACCTTCGGCTTTGCGATTTTGGTCTGCAAGTGCTTACGTCCAGGGAACCTGGAGGCAGTGCTACCTCTATGGCGAATGGGCAAGTATCTTCAAGAAGACACTTTTATTTTCACAAGCCTTCGCCGTCAACTTAGGTTTGGTATATTACCTCGATCCGCGTTTAGAGGTGGGGCTGAACTGCAGAAACTACGCAGCTCATTACCAAGCTTTATATGCCAATCCAATCGCAAATAGCACCATGGGATCCAACGAACGCGGTGTCATTTTTCAATTGAAATGGCAAGTCCAAAAAAATACCATCCTTAGACTCTCCAATGAACATGTTTTTATACCTGAATTTAAGTGGCCAGCTCAATTCCCAAAACGCAGTGCTGATCTACGCTTACAGTTGCTTTTAAATCCATCGAAGAAACGCAGCTTTACCCAGCAGCTTATTCTCAAAAAACAGGAGATGCAACGCATCCAAATTCGTTCAAACAGCGAAATACAATTCCAACTAAACGATGCCGAAAGATTCTCTTGTTCACTTCAATTGGGTTTGAACGGGGCAGCTGAAAATATCAGTAGATCATTAGAATGGAATTGGCATCACGCACCTCTTGGTGCAAAATGCGCTTTGGAATGGGTCTACGGTATGTTTCAAATTCCAGCACAAGGACTTTTGCTCTATAGTCATCCAAATTTGATTGGTTTTGGCACGCAATCTACAATGCTAAGAGGTGTTGGTACCTATAGCTTAGTTGCCGTGCAGTTCAACTCAAAAGCGCATTTACAATTGAATTTTTCTATTGGTACCAAATATTTTTATGCGCCAATTCAGCAGCGTGAATTCCTTGTTCAATTGGGCTTTCGTAAAAAATTTTAATTTTTTTTTGAAAAACATGTACCAAAACAAAATTTATGGCGTTATCCCGAAAAGAGGACTGCAAGCCTCTCATGCTAAACTCCTTAAAACCAAAGACTATGCCTCTCCAACTCTCCCTTCCGCAGCAGTCTTTTCTTCCAGAAGAAGAAAAATTGCTCATCGAGCGCGCTCAAAAAGATCCGCGTTTTTTTGCACCACTTTACGAGCGCTATCACGACGCGATTTTTCGCTATGTGTATCGACGTGTAGACGAAGAAGAACAAGCCTATGACATTACGTCAAGTGTATTCGTGAAAGCGCTCCAAGCACTTCATAAATATGAATACCGGGGTTTGCCATTCTCTGCTTGGTTGTTTCGCATCGCCAAAAGTGAGCTTTATCAGAGCTTTCGCGACCAAAAAGCGCAACGCACCGTGAGCATCGATAAAGTCGTACTCAAACAAGTCATCGAAGAGTGGACCGAAGATTACACCGAACAAGACAAAGCCCGTTTGCTCGTCGCACTCAAAGAACTCAAAGACCAACAACTTCAATTGATCGAAATGCGCTTTTTTGAAAAGCGTTCTTTCAAAGAAATTGGAGAAATCTGTGGTCTATCAGAAAACAACGCAAAAGTGAAAACTTTCCGCGCAGTACTCAAACTCAAACAATTTTTCCATCAAAAAGAATGATTATGCTAAAAATTATACTGGACCGAAAAGAGCCTAGCTTAGAAGAGGTGCGCCAACATCAAAATTTCGATGAAATTTTAGCGGCCTTTACTTACCAGCAGAAAGTCAATAATCCCTGGCGCTATTGGTACTATCCTCTACTGCCCGTTTGCCTACTGCTATTGGCATGAGTGCGATGACTTGAAATAGTTTGTACATTTGTGTATGTACAAATTGTTTCGTTTTGTTCTCTTCCAATTTGATGCGGAGAAGGTTCATTATTTTGTAGTCGGGCTCTTGAATCAAATTCACCGTTTTGCCCCTGCCAGACAACTTTTTCGGTCCTTGTATGTAGTACAACATCCTGCTCTAGAAATCAATTTCTTAGGATTAAAGTTTCCAAACCCAGTTGGTTTGGCAGCAGGTTTCGATAAAAATGCGCAACATATTGATGCGCTCGCCGATTGTGGTTTTGGTTTCATCGAAATCGGAACGGTCACTCCAAAAGCACAACCTGGTAATGACAAACCTCGTCTGTTCAGGCTCAAAGCAGATCAAGCTATTCTCAATCGCATGGGCTTTAATAACGACGGTGTCGAGGCAGCAATAGCACAATTAAAGGCACGTCACAATCGTCAAATCATCATTGGCGGTAACATCGGTAAAAATAAATGGACGCCCAACGAAGAAGCCGCCAATGATTATTTAACCTGCTTTGAGGCTTTATTCCCATATGTCGATTATTTTGTTGTGAATGTTTCTTCGCCTAATACGCCCAACTTGCGAGCGCTTCAAGAAAAAGAGCCGCTCCAAGATTTATTATTGCGGCTTCAAGAGCTAAATAAACAGCAATCCCAACCCAAACCCATCCTATTAAAAATTGCGCCAGACCTCAGTAATTCACAAATCGATGAAATCATCGAAATCGTGACGTATACCAAAATTGCAGGTCTTATCGTAGCCAACACCACTATTTCTCGTGAAGGCCTCAGAACACCTGCCGCGCAAATTGAGCAAATGGGTGCCGGCGGTATTTCCGGTAAGCCAGTAACCTTGAGAGCTACCGAAATGGTGAAGTATATACACGAGCAATCAAATGGAAAAATTCCTATGATGGCCGTGGGTGGTATCCACACTGCGCAAGATGCGCTTGACAAACTCGCAGCAGGTGCAACGCTTGTTCAATTGTATACAGGTTTTATCTACGAAGGTCCGGCATTAGTCAAAGCAATCAACAGGGCCTTGCTTCAACGCGTTCAAAAATGAAAGCAATAGAGATACAAATAACGGAATGTCCGCGCGATGCCATGCAAGGCATTAAAGAATGGATTCCTACCGAGCATAAGATAAAGTACCTGAATGCATTGCTGGAGTGTGGTTTTGATGTACTCGATTTCGGAAGTTTTGTATCGCCTAAAGCCATTCCTCAAATGCAAGATAGCCCTGCAGTGTTGGCACAACTCGCCGACTCCAAAACAAAGCTATTGGCCATTATCGCTAATTCAAGAGGGGCTTTTGATGCCGCTCAACACGAACGCATTGCTATTTTGGGATATCCTTTTTCAATCTCAGAAACATTCCAGCTTAGAAATACCAATTCAACGCTCGAACAGGCCTTGTTTCAATTAGATGAAATTGCTGCCATTTGCAGCACCAACAATAAACAATTGCGCATCTATCTCTCCATGGGCTTCGGAAATCCGTACGGAGATGCCTGGTCTGCAGAAATTGTCGCCCAATGGATCGACAAACTCCAACAACGCTTTGAAATTGCGGAATTTGCGCTTTCAGATACCATTGGGTGTGCAACACCCGAAATTGGGCGCGAGTTGTTTTCCAATTTGACCGAGCAATACAAAGAAACGCGCTTTGCCGCGCATCTTCATGTTGTTCGAGGTCGAGAAGAAGCACTTATCGAAGCGTCTGTGGAAGGAGGTTGCCGTCATTTTGACACCGCCATTGGTGGCTATGGTGGCTGCCCAATGGCCAAAGATGAGCTCACGGGTAATTTAGCCACAGAAGCGCTAATTCTCGGATCTTCGTCAGTTATTTACAA
>JAJTGF010000083.1 GCA_021299335.1 Cryomorphaceae bacterium | reverse complement strand
TTGAGCGATCGGACAACCATTCACCCTAATCCTTTCTGAAAAATCGAAAATATGCGGCGAGGTAAACAAACCCACCTTGAAGCCGCTTTCTTGCAGCAGGCTCGCGCAATAGGCGGCGGTACTACCTTTGCCGTTTGTTCCTGCGATGTGAATAGTGGGTATTTTTTTCGGATCAATTTGTAGGATTTCGAGCAATTCAAATACCCGTTCTAGACCTGGTTTGTAGGCCTCTGCCCCTATATTTTGATAGGAAGGAAAGCGCTCAAATAACCAACTAACACATGCTTGATAGGCATTTTCTTGCATGAGATCAAAACATTAAGAAAGTCAGTACGCCACCAAGATAACCAGCAAGAGCCAGGAGTGAGAAGCGCTTGAGGTACCAACCAAAACCGATGTTTTCCATGCCCATGGCTACCACACCAGCCGCCGAGCCAATGATCAGAATGGAGCCGCCCGTCCCCGCTGTGTAGGCAATAAAATGCCAAGCATCGGCATCCATGCCATCTTTGAACATGCCAATGCTTGCCGCCACCAAAGGAACGTTGTCTATGATGGCCGAAGCTACGCCTAAAAATGAAATGTATAGTTCTTTGGAGATACCCGAGGCCAATACATTTTCACCGAGTTGTTCGATCATTCCTAAGCTCTCCATGCCAGCAACGGTCATCAGGATGCCCAAGAAAAAGAGAATGGAAGGCATTTCAATTTTACTGAGTGCTTTTAGGGTTGGGCCCACGTGTCCGCCTTGGTCTTGCTCGTCGAGAGCGCTTAAATTCAGGTTGCGTTTACTGGCTATTTCTCCGATAATTGCAAAAATTGCTAATGAAAACATCATCCCCATATAGGGTGGGAGGTGCGTGATGGTTTTGAAAATTGGAACAAAAATAATGAGCAAAAGCCCGCTGATGAGAATGAAAGCAGAGACTTTGTTTTTTTTAATGTCTTTTGGGGATGGGAGTTCTTGCTTGAAAATCTTGATTTTTTTGGCGATGAGCAACGGAATGACTAAAGTAACAAGGGCGGGTAAAAAAATGTGTTCGATTAATTTTAATGCACTCACTTTTCCAGCAATCCAGAGCATGGTGGTGGTGACATCACCAATCGGAGACCAAGCGCCACCTGCGTTGGCAGCAATGATCACAAAGCCAGCCATCCACATGCGCAGCTCTTTGTCTGTAACTATTTTGCGTAAAATAGAGATGAGTACAATGGTTGCGGTCAGGTTGTCGATGATGGCAGAAAGGATAAAAGTAAGAATAGAGACCACCAGCAATAATTGATATGCGGTCTTGACTTTGATGAGGGCTTGCACACTTTTGAAACCATCGAAATAATCAATCATTTCTACAATGGCCATTGCGCCCATTAAGAAAATCAGGATCTCTGCTGTTTTACCAAAATGATGCAGTAAGTTTTCGCTCAGCGCATGTATGTCTGTGGCATTCACAGCAATGAGGGCCCAAGAAAGGGTCATCATGAGTAAAGCTGGAATCAGCTTATCTATTCTGAGTAGATGTTCTAAACTGATCGCGGCGTAGCCGATGCAAAAAATGAGTACGAGCGATAGTTCCACAAAGTTGATTTAAACGAGTTGCTTGAGTGCAATTTCAAAAGCAGTTTTGGCGATTCCTCTTTTACTCGGATTCATTTGATGCGTGTTTTGGAGTGCTTTGAAAATGGTTTGGCTGGCATCTTCAAAAATAAGCGCATCGTCCATGCTTTCTAAATCTGAGCTCATGAGGTAAGCAAAAACGCGTGCCATGCCGCAGTTGGCGATGAAATCTGGAATAAGAGCGAGCGAAGCGTCTGCTTTTTCGGCGATAGGTCCAAAAAAGATTTCTTGATCCGCGAAAGGTACATTTGCCCCAGAAGAAATGACTTCTACGCCAGCAGCCAACAATTGATTGAGTTGCGCTTCGGTAATCATGCGGCTTCCCGCACAAGGAATAAAGATATCGGCAGGAGTTGACCAAAATGAGCTATTTACTTCGTCATAACTGAGTAGGTTGGGTGCATTGAGTTCGTTGCCATTTTTTGAAATGAAAAGATCGCGAATTTGCTCAAATGTAAAGCCTTCTGTCTGAATAAGACCGCCAACGCGGTCAATGATCCCAACTACTATGGCACCTTTTTGGGCAAGATAGTAGGCGGCAGCCGAGCCAACGTTGCCCCAGCCTTGTACCAAGACGCGTTTGCCAGCCAATTGACCTCCCCAAATGTTGTAGTAGTGTTCGATGGATGCGGCAACACCATAGCCAGTAATCATGTCTGCAACAACGTAATTTTTACTGAGTTCAGGGCTGTATTGCTCGTTTTCAAGTATTTTGGCTACGCCTCGCTGTAGTTGTCCAATACGGTTGATTTTTTGAGTATCATTGGGCTTGAAATGCCCGTTGAATACGCCTTCTTGAGGGTGCCAAACACCGCAGTCTTCAGTCATGGGGATCACTTCATGGATTTCGTCCACGTTGAGGTCTCCGCCCGTACCATAGTACGATTTTAGAAGCGGAGAGACAGCGGCAAACCATCTTTGCAATACTTCTTTTTTGCGCGGATCTTTGGGGTCAAAGTTGATGCCAGATTTAGCACCGCCAATTGCTGGCCCTGCTACGGTGAATTTAACTTCCATGGTTTTGGCCAAGGACTCTACTTCGCGTTTGTCTAGACCAACTCGCATGCGAGTGCCTCCTCCTGCAGCCCCACCCCTCAAGGAGTTGATGACCACCCAACCCTCGGCTTCTGTTTGGGAATCTTTCCATTCAAAAACGATTTCAGGTCTTTTATTTTCAAATTTGGAGAGGAGTTCTTTCATGCGTATTTTTCTATGATGTTAGCGTTGCAAAAATACCAATTTTTAAGCTGGTATAGTGCATTTTTTAGGAGATGCGCCCTTCAAAGTCGTGGAGAATCCCCGTTCGCAAGGCTTCTTTAGCACCTGTAACTTCGCACAGCGTTGTAGGTTCGTTGCGGAGAAAGCGTGCACCCAAATAGGCAAAAATCAGCGCCTCTTTAAAGTTGATGAGTTGCGCGTTGGGTTTGATGAATGTTCCCGCAAAAGAAGCGCCTAGTAATTCCATCAAAAAGTCGTTGTGCGCACCGCCGCCGCTAACGTAGATAGCAGTGAGGTCTAATTTTTTGAATGCCGCGAGGCTCATTTGCACCAATACTTCTAAATGCGTTCGCAAGCGATCAGGTAAATTCAAAGTCTTAAAATGAGGGAGGTAATTCGCTTCTAGCCATTCCGTACCTAACGATTTGGGACCATTGAGTTTAAAAAAATCTTCAGCGCATACTTTGGAATAAGTTGTCTGATCTACTTTGCCAGTGCGCGCAAGCGCCCCATTTGCATCGTAATCCAAGCCAATTTCTTGCATCCAGCGATTCATGGGCAAATTGGCTGGTGCGATATCAAACGCAAGTGCTTGATTGTTTTTAGTGGTAGAGATGTTGGCAAAGCCACCTAAATTCAGAAAACCATCGGCAAATTTGGAGAAGAGTTGTTGGTCGCCAATTGGAACAAGTGGTGCGCCTTGACCACCTGCACTTACGTCGAGCTGCCGAAATTGATTGATAACCGGAATTTTAGTCAGGTAGTTGAGTGTGGTACCGCAGCCAATTTGGGTCGTGTAGCCCTTTTCTGGCTGATGAAAAATGGTTTGTCCGTGCGCCGCTATGGCCGTAATATCTTGTCGATCAATGTCAAATTCTGTAATAAAATCGTTGACGCATTGGGCATAGAATTTGGCAATTTGTTGGTCGAGCTCAAAAATTTGTGGAGCACTGCAGGAATAAATATGCAAAAGTTGCTCAAAAATAGGCTGAGGTAGAGGAAAAGTTTTTGAGTTAATAATTTGAAATTCAGTATGTTGTGAATTTGAAAAATCAAATGAAACACGAGCGATATCCAAACCATCCAGCGAGGTGCCGGACATGAGACCTAATAACTGTACATTATTGTAGGTATTTGCTTTCAAGAGAATTGGAATTCGTTTATTTTTGTCAAAATTAAAATAAATCAGTCAACATGAATTTCGAACTTACTGAAGAACACCTTGCCGTCAAAGAAGCAGCCCGTGATTTTGCTCAAAATATCCTTAAACCTGGCGTTATTGAACGCGACAACCAACAAAAGTTTCCCGCAGAAGAAGTAAAGCAACTCGGCGAGCTCGGTTTTATGGGCATGATGGTCGATCCTAAATACGGCGGAAGCGGTATGGATACTTTATCATATGTTTTGGCCATGGAAGAAATATCGAAGGTAGATGCCTCTACTTCGGTCTGTATGTCCGTGAACAATTCGTTGGTTTGTTGGGGTTTAGAAACCTTTGGTTCGGAAGAGCAAAAACAAAAATACCTCGTGCCACTTGCCAAAGGCGAAAAAATCGGCGCTTTCTGTTTGTCTGAGCCAGAGGCAGGGTCTGACGCCACCTCTCAGCGCACTACGGCTGTAGATATGGGTGACTACTACCTTTTAAATGGGACCAAAAACTGGATCACCAACGGGTCCTCTGCTTCAATTTATCTCGTGATTGCCCAAACCAATCCAGAACTTGGTCACAAAGGAATCAACGCCCTGATTGTCGAGCGCGGCATGGAAGGTTTTGTTGTCGGTGCCAAAGAAGACAAAATGGGTATCCGCGGCAGCGACACACATACTTTGCTATTCAACGATGTCAAAGTTCCGAAAGCAAACCGCATCGGCGAAGATGGTTTTGGTTTCAAGTTTGCGATGAAAACACTTTCTGGCGGCCGAATCGGAATTGCAGCTCAAGCATTAGGTATTGCTGGCGGAGGTCTTGAATTATCTTTGGCATACGCCAAAGAACGCCAAGCTTTCGGAAAAGAAATCTACAAACACCAAGCCATTGCCTTCAAATTAGCTGATATGGCTACAGAAATCGAAGCTGCACGCCTATTAGTTTACAAAGCGGCCCAAGACAAAGATGCTGGCCGTAACTACGACCAATCTGGCGCTATGGCCAAGCTTTACGCCTCCAAAGTAGCTATGGAACAAACCGTCGAGGCGGTACAAATTCATGGTGGCTATGGCTTCGTGAAAGAATACCACGTAGAGCGCCTGATGCGCGATGCAAAAATTACACAAATCTACGAAGGCACCTCCGAAGTACAGAAAATTGTGATCTCTAGAGGTATCCTCAACGCTTAAAACTCAGCTTATGCTTGCTCCTTTTCATTTGCAGCAATGGATCAACGAAAACC
>JAJTGF010000082.1 GCA_021299335.1 Cryomorphaceae bacterium | reverse complement strand
CGTAGGCCTCCATGGAAAGTGCTGCCACCTGATTGAAACCTTCGAACAATTGATATGCTTCTGCCACGGCATAGGTAGCATAAGCCGACATAAACTGCGTGCCGTTGAGCAAAGCGAGACCTTCCTTTGATTGAAGAACAATGGGTTTTAAATTAAACTTTTTATTTAATTCAGTAGCGCTAATCTTCTGATTTTCAAAATAAACTTCACCTTCACCTATTAGAGGAAGTGAGAGGTGAGCCAACGGAGCGAGGTCACCAGAAGCGCCTAAGCTGCCTTGCTGATAAACGACGGGGTAAATATGGTTGTTAAAAAAGAAAAGCAAGCGTTCTACTGTTGCCAATTGAACACCCGAGGCGCCTTTAGATAAGCCAAGTACTTTCAAGAGCAACATTCTGCGCACAATGACCAAAGGAACTTCCTCTCCCATCCCACAGGCGTGCGAGCAAACAAGATTGCGTTGCAAAGCCTCGAGGTCTGCGGTGCTAATGGCTGTATCGCACAACGAACCAAAACCCGTATTGATGCCGTAAATGAGCTGCGTACTATTGGCTACTTTTTGATCGAGGTAGTCGCGACAAGTCTGGATGCGCTCCAGTAATTCGGCTGATAAAACGAGTGAATCGTTGGCGTTGAGTAAATGCTCAAATTCTTCAAGACTCAGGTAATTCGAAGTAAGCTCTATAGGCATGTTTCAATACAATTAAGAACGCACAAACTGTGCAAAATCTTTGGCAAAGTAAGTCAGGATGGCATCGGCACCCGCTCGGCGCATGCTTAGTAGCATTTCGCCCACTGCGCGCTCGTAGTCTAGCCAACCGTTTTGAGCAGCGGCATAGACCATAGCGCATTCGCCACTCACGTTGTAAGCAGTAATGGGCACAGGGAAGTTTTCCTTGAGTAAGGAAATCACATCTAAATAGCAAAGCGCTGGCTTGACCATCAGCATATCGGCACCTTCTTCAAAATCGAGCTGCGCCTCAAGCAATGCTTCTCGCTTGTTGGCCGGATTCATTTGATAGGTCTTTTTATCGCCAGATTTGGGGGCTGAGTTGAGCGCATCGCGGAACGGGCCGTAAAAAGCGCTGGCATATTTAGCGGTATAAGACATGATAGAGACGTCCGTAAAGCCGTTGTCGTCAAGTGCACTGCGCAAATAGCCAACTCGGCCGTCCATCATGTCGGAGGGGCCAATGATGTCTGCACCTGCTTGCGCTTGCGCAATGGTCATTTTGGCTAAAATGGGTAAGGTTTCGTCGTTGAGAATTTGCCCATTCTGAACCAAGCCATCGTGGCCATCAGAAGAATATGGATCCATGGCAACGTCTGTCATGACGACCAACTCAGGGAATTCTTTTTTAATAGTGGAAATAGCTCTCAAATAAAAATTGTCGCTAGCCCAACTATAAGATGCCATTTGATCTTTCAAGGCATCATCGACGGCCGGAAAGATATCAATAGTGGAAATCCCGAGCTTTAGGCAAGCCTCTAATTCGGGCAGCAACTGATCCAAAGACCAACGAAAGTTATTGGGCAGAGAAGCCACTTCCTCTTTGATGCCTTTGCCGTCTTTGAGAAAGATCGGGTAAATGAGGTGCTGAACGCCTAGTTGCGTTTCTTCCACCATCTGGCGAATGGCGCTGTTTTTACGGTTGCGTCTGGGACGAATAGTATTCATACGATTACATGAGCATACCGCCACAAACATGAAGCGTCTGGCCGGTGATGTAAGCAGAAAGATCTGAAGCCAAGAAAACCGTTGCGTTGGCAACATCTACGGGCTGTCCGCCGCGCTTGAGCGGAATGCTATTGCGCCAAGAGGCCACTACGTCCTGATCTAACACTTCAGTCATTTCAGTTTCGATAAAGCCTGGTGCTATGGCGTTGCAGCGGATATTTCGAGAGCCGAGCTCAGCTGCGATTGATTTGGTAAAACCAATGAGACCTGCTTTTGAAGCTGCATAGTTGGACTGACCTGCATTTCCTTTGACGCCAACTACAGAACTCATGTTAATGATAGAACCTGAACGCGCTTTGAGCATCGGCTTTTGCACTGCTTTAGTGAGGTTAAAGGCAGATTTTAAGTTGGTATTGATGACCTCATCCCATTGTTCTTCGGTCATGCGCATCAAAAGGGTGTCACGGGTAATTCCCGCGTTATTGACAAGGACGTCAACGGTACCAAAAGCGGCCACGACATCTTCTACGAGTTGTTGTGCTTGATCAAAATTAGAAGCATCAGAGCGGAAGCCTTTTGCTACACCGCCGTTGGCAGTGAGCTCAGCCTCGAGTGCACGCGCTTTTTCTTCAGAAGAAAGATAGGTAAATGCAACAGTTGCACCTTGCTGAACGCACGTTTCTGCAATGGCTTTTCCGATGCCGCGTGAGGCGCCAGTAATTAATACGACTTTGTTGTCTAGTAATCCCATGTTATTTTGAATTGTGATTTAGGTTCAAAGATAGAAAAGACTTGTTAGAAATGATGCGCAAATCTTCGCGATGGATGCCCTTTCTTTTAAAAGTGGTATCGCAAAGGGAGCTGGCATAGTGCGGCGTCACCTCTACCCTTCCCGATTTGATGATCGGAAAGACTTCTTCGATTTTTGGAGCACTGCAATAAGGTGTTTCTCGTTTGCGTAGCCCAGATTGAATGGCTTGCAAGAGCCCAGGAGAACCTTCTAATTCCAATTTAGAAATCTGCTGGTCTTGAAGTGTAAATAAATAATTCACTACCGTTTTTCGCGCACCATCGGACATCGGGCAATCTAGCCAAACTTCTTGGTTCATGCTAAGTACTTTGTCTGTGGCCCAAAGCACTTGGTAGCGGATGCGCACACTGCGCTGCCCTACACAAAAAGCTCCCAAAGTATCCTTTTTGAGCAAGTGCTGCATCAATTTGGAGAAAGGATGACCACCAAAAGAAGGGTAACTGATTTGAATGCTATCGCGGTTTAATTTTACATTGAAGTGCTTGATGGGTTCGGCCTTTGCACTCTGCTCTAATAGATCGAATTGATCCATGCGGGCACGGTTTTCTCGGCCACAAGCAAACAACAAAGCACTTAACAAAAAGAAAGTTGCGAATTTAAATATCATAGAACGAGCTTGCCGTAAAGATCGTAGTGATCTGCGCTGGTGATCAATACACGCGAAAAATCACCCAATCGAACATATCCTTCGGATTTTTTCACCAAAACTTCGTTGTCTACCTCAGGTGAATCAAATTCAGAGCGACCAATAAAATAGTCGCCTTCTGCGCGGTCAAATAAGACTTTGAATTCTTTGCCTACTTTGAGCTGATTGAGCTCGTAGGAAATACCACTTTGCAATTCCATAATGGCGTCGGCGCGTTCTTTTTTGATGGCGGCTTCTACATCATCATTGAACTGATAGGCATGCGTGTTTTCTTCATGAGAATAAGTAAAGATGCCCAAGCGATCAAAACGCGTGCGCTCGACAAAATCGTACATCTCTTGAAAATCGGCTTCGGTTTCTCCGGGATAACCAGCAATAAGCGTGGTGCGCAAAGCGAGGCCAGGTACTTTAGAACGGATGGTTGCTACCAATTCTTCGGTTTTTTCTCGGGTGATGCAACGACGCATGGCTTGCAGTATTTTGGTAGAACCATGCTGCAAAGGCATATCGAGGTAATTACAGATATTGCTGCGCTCAGCCATGACCTCAAGTACATCCATCGGGAAGCCGGAAGGATAGGCATAATGCAAGCGAATCCAGTCCAGGCCTTCAATATCCGAAAGACGCTTGAGCAAATCGGAAAGCGCGCGTTTTTTGTAGAGATCGAGTCCGTAATAGGTGAGGTCTTGGGCGATGAGCATGATTTCTTTCACGCCTTTGGCAACCAAACCTTTGGCTTGCAAAACCAAATCATCTATAGGCGTGGAGGTATGCCCACCGCGCATCAGTGGAATGGCACAAAAAGAACAAGGGCGGTCACAGCCCTCGGCAATTTTGAAATAAGCATAATGCGTGGGTGTGGTGAGGATGCGCTCGCCCACCAGCTCGTGTTTGTAGTCGGCTTTGAGTGTTTTGAGCAAGCGCGGCAGTTCGCGGGTCCCAAAATACGCATCTACTTCCGGGATTTCGAGCTCGAGTTCATCGCGGTAACGCTCAGATAAGCAACCGGTCACGTATACTTTTTCGACCAAACCTTCTTGTTTGGCTTCGGCGTAGCGCAGAATGGTATCGATAGACTCTTGTTTGGCGTTGTCAATGAAGCCGCAAGTATTGATGATCACAATTTCTGAATCGTCTTGCTGGGCTTCGTGCTCGACCTCAAACTGATTGGCCTTGAGCTGAGCCATGAGTACTTCAGAGTCAAAGGTATTTTTAGAACAGCCAAGCGTCACCACATTGACTTTATTCTTTTTAAGGGTTTTGGTCTTCATTCGACTACAAAAATAGGACTCTTTGCGCAAATGGTATTACTTTTGAGGATACTTGTCAAACAAGAATCCATGAAAACAATCTTACTCGTTCTCTGTTCGCTATCCCTCTTTGCTTGTAAATCAACAAAAAACAGCGTCAGTATTCAATCTCCCATACACATGTCGCCTAAAATCGCTCAAATTGACGATTCGCTTTTCCAACAAGAGCCAGCTCCACTTCAAATCGACTCAGTCAAAATCGAAAACGAAATACTCACGATTTACTATACCTGCCCGGTTCCTATCGAAAAATTAGAACTTGTAGCAAGTAGCATGCTGGCTAAATCGTTTCCACCGATCAGAAATTGCAAACTCATGATGCTTCCCTCTTCGGAAAAAGGAAAGTATGGTCCGGGTATGGTTCAATTTGATGTCAGACCCTTGAGTCACAAGTTCACCAAAGATGCGCCCACTTATTTACAAATTGCGGGTTGGTCCGAAAAATTGCTTTTTATTTATCCAGACTAATGGAAGAACGCATCGATAAAATCATCCTCGAACGCGGCTTGGTCAGCACGCGGGTGCGCGCCGAGGAAATCATCAAAAAGTACGGCGTTAAAGTCAATGGAAAGCTGTTTTCCAAGCCCGGCAAAAAAGTGCCCACAGATGCCGTCATTGAATTACTTGCCGAAGAAATCCCTTGGGTTTCAAGAGCCGCTTTTAAATTGATTGCCGCACTCGACCACTGGAAAATCGATGTCACAGACCAAACTTTCATTGATTTAGGTGCCAGCACAGGTGGCTTTACCGAAGCACTGTTGGAGCGCGGTTTGGCTAAGTCTTATGGCGTCGATGTCGGGCAAAAACA
>JAJTGF010000081.1 GCA_021299335.1 Cryomorphaceae bacterium | reverse complement strand
GTCGTACATGCCAGGGCTTGTGAAAGAAATGGTTGGGTTTTCTGAACTAGCAGATGTGCCGTTCGTGAAGCTCCACCCTGTAGAAGGAGTAATGACCCAACTCCAAGTTGCAACAGCGTTGTAGGACTCATCTTGGAATTGAACTTGGTCTCCGAGACAAATCGTGGTTTTGTCTGCACTGAAGTCAGCTTTACACAAATAAGGAGTGCTTGAGGCGCCAACTGCCAATAAATTAGCAGCGGAAACCACATTGGCGCGGCCCGTACTTGAAACTTGTAAGGCATTGCGCATTCGAGTGCGCTGACCTTCTGTGTACATCTTTGAACAATAAGAATAATCCATGTAATTCTCCACGTTGTCTCGGATATCAAATCCCCAATATGCATTGTCATTGCTGCAGGTATTTGAATTGAGTAAGCAAGCGGTGACACCAATACAGGTTGGCGTATCTTGAACGTTGTCGCCATTGCCAGGACAACTTGTGGTATTGCCAGGATTGTTATTGCCGCCCCAAGTATGATCGAGGTTGAGCCAATGCCCTACTTCGTGCGTAAGTGCACGACTCGCGCCAACAGAGCCAGTGCCAATTGCACCGACGTAGTCATGAAGAATCCAGATGCCATTTTGCATGCTGGTTGCTCCCCAGTTACTTGGTTTGTAAGTATAACCTGCAGCGCCACCGATATCTCCACAAATGAAAATATTGAGGTATTTGTTTCCAGGCCATTGACCATTATAAACGTTGTTACCTGCCACAATGGCATCCACTTGATTGCCGCCGTCGTCACCTTGATAACTCATAGGCGAGAAAGTACGTGTAATGCCGCTAAAACATTGGCCATTTGGCGCAATGGTTGCCAATTTGAACTCCACCTCAATGTCTGCAGGCATACCCTGAAAATCGGGGTGCACATTGGCAGTATCGGCATTTTGCTTGCGATAGTCGCGGTTCAATATAAAGAGCGCATTGAGAATTTGTTCATCGGAAATGTTTTCCACTCCACCAAAATGAAGCACATGGAAGACAACCGGGATTGTATAAATAGTGGCTTTAGGTGCGCCGCCTCTTTTGACTACTTCTGCATATTCAGTTTCGGCAATTTGTAAACCCTGAACATAAGACGGGTTTTGAAGCAAGGCTGTGTGTTTTTTGTGGGTAATACAATATTCCACATTTTCGCCTTCGCGCATGTTTTGGGTATCCAAAACGCGCTGGGGTTGCTGAGCAAATAACGGAGGCGCACAAAATAAAGCACTTAGAAAAAGCACCAATAAGGAGATAGATTTCATAGTTTTTTTGAATAGAGCATGATAGTTCTTTGTAAAAATACAATAACTCAAGCAAATTTGAATATTGTCTTTATAAATATTATCGATAACATGGATTCATTAACTTTGTTCTATGAAAGCGAATAAAGCCAGCGATACACTCGCTATCACGACAAAAATTGTGTTGCCCAACGACACCAACACACTAGGGAACCTTTTCGGCGGTCAGCTCCTTGCCTGGATGGACGTCATTGCAAGTGTGTCAGCACACCGACACTCCAAGCGTGTTGTGGTAACAGCCTCTGTCAACAACGTCTCGTTTCAAAAACCAATCAATCATGCTTCAATTGTAACACTTGAAGCCAAGGTTTCACGTGCTTTCAACTCCTCCATGGAGGTATTCCTCGATGTTTTTGTAGAAGATCCAGTTACCGGAAAACGCGAAAAATGCAATGAAGCAATCTACACATTTGTAGCTGTTGACCAAAATGGCAATCCCATTCAAGTTCCGGACCTCATTCCCGAAACAGAAGAAGAGAAAACGCGCTACGAAGGCGCACTCAGACGCAAACAATTGGCACTTATTTTAGCGGGGAAAATGAAGCCCTCAGAGGCTACTGAACTCAAAAAGTTGTTCGACGTAAACGACTAGCAATTTGCGAAAGATCTTGCTTTCGCATGCAAGCAAAATGCCCTTTTGGACATTGCTCGTGACCTATTTTAGAGCAAGGGCGGCAAGCCAAATCAGCGACTTCATAGTGGAACACATCTTCTTGCTCTAAGCGATACGGATACATCCCAAAATCTTTTACGGTATTGCCCCAGATCACGTGTATCGGCAAGTCAAAAGCCGCTCCAATATGCATCAGGCCGGTATCGTGCGTCACCAATGCTTTGGCATTTTGAACCAACCAAGCAGACTCGTGAATATTTGTTTGTCCGACGGCTGAATATACTTTTTGAGTTGCCGTGTTTTGAAGGATCAACTGAGCGGTGCTTGTATCCTCCTTTCCGCCTAACAGAAGCACCGGTGACTCGAGTTGCCCAATCAAATTGATCAGCAAATCGGTAGGTAATCTTTTGGTGGCAAATTGGGCGCCAATAGCCACGGCAATGTAGGTTTTTGACTGAAGTTCAAACCGTGCAGAGATATCGAACTTAGCCTCTTGTGGGATGATGTACTCCAATTTGGCATGAAAAGGTGCAAAACTTGGGGCTATCTGACGCAATGGCTCTAAATATCTTTCGATGACATGCTTGCGTTGCTTGGGAACTACTTTAAAAGAAGTGAGCAGCCACTTTTCGATGTTATTTTTTGGAAAGCGATAAACCGGAACGCGGCTAGCAAATAACAAAAGGCGTGTCCTTAGATTGTGATGGAGGTCGAAGATGGCATCGTAGTGCTTGAAGTCTATTTGTTGGCGGAGTGCTGTCAAGGAATCTTGCAAAAGAAAAACCTGATCTATTTGAGGGCAAGCCTCCAATAAAGTAGCAAATTGTTTTTTAGTGGCGAAATCCACTTGACACTCCGGAAACAACGACTTAATGGCCGAAACTACAGGGAAAGTCAGGACGATATCGCCGATAGAACTAAAGCGGACTACAAGAATTTTTTTGGGAGCAGTACTTCGCATAGTACGAATGTACAAATTCTACTTTGTGTGTTGAAATAACACGCGGTCGCGATCGATTTGATTTTCTAAAGCGCCAAAGAAAGTGGCACGTTGGTCATTTTCGATGCAGTCGAGTGGAAAGGATAGCTGGAGTTCTCCGATGTAGTCAAAATAGATGGTTTGTTGACTAATAGACACCTTGCGTAGGCCGTTCAGATAGATCAAGATGACTTCTCTATCGGCAACTAAAATTGCTCTCGAACTCAGCCCTACTCTAAAAGCATGCTTGTTGATCAAAACAAATAAGAACGAATCGAAAGCTAAAATGAGATAAACCAGCAAAACAAATACAGCGCTTGGCGTCAAAAACCAATGGGCAAAGGCCAAGCTTAAAAAGACGAGCCCTTCCAATGAATTATAGACGAAAACACGCACTTGTCGTTCTTTACTAATTGGCGCATTCCATACGAATTTTGACGCTTGCTTGACCATTGAAACGCCCATCCAGCGTCGGATGCTGCGTCTTAGCCCAATGATGAGGAGCAATAATCCCAACACCAAATAGACCTCCGTTTTAAAAGGCAAACGCTGGCCTGTTGTGTGAAGGACATCAATTGGGAGGTCAAAACCCACAAATACCGATAGTAAGAGGGTTGGCAAACTGACGACCAACAAAATCAGGTTGATAAAGCTATTCATTTGGAATGAGTTTGAGCTTGGCCTTCAAGCCTTGTATTTTCTCTTGAGCAGCAGCCACTTTCTTTTCGACATCTAAACGAAGTTGGTCTGCACCTTTTGAACGTGCAAAAAAACCGAGGTTGTTCTCTAGGGTAAGGATATCTTTTTGCAAGAAATCAATTTGCTTGCGGATGTCTTGACGTTCTGCTTGCAACAAGCGTTGTTTGTCGGGTGATGCCAACATACTTTCCAGTTTTGCTTGGAAGAAAACACGTTCTTTCTCTTGACCTTCTAATTTGAGGTCTTTGTAGAGTTCGTCCATGCGCGTTTTGAACGCTGTGTAGGTGTTTTGCTTGTCTTTGATGCCCACAGGGCCAATAGCGTTGAACTGCTGTTGGAAATCGCGCAATTGCGCCAATGCGGCCTGTTTGTCTGCAGGTAGTGTAAAGTTCTGGAGTGTGGTAATGAGTGTTAGCCTTGCCTCGAGGTTTTGGGCATTGGCTGCATCTTGACCTTCAAAATGAGCCTGACGTGCATCAAAAAAGGCATTACAGGCAGCTCTGAAGTCTTTCCAGAGTTTGTTTTCGTAGCGCTGCCCGGCCGAACCATAGTCTTGCCATTGTTTTTGGAGTTTCTTCAGCTGCTCAGCGGTGTTTTTCCAGTCTGTGGAGCTGCTCAATGCTTGCGCTTTTTCGATGAGGGCCTTTTTCTTTTGAACGATTTGCTGACTCGCGGCATCGGCATCTTTCGAAAAATCCTTTTTTGCGGCGAAAAATTGATCGCAAAGGGCTCTAAAGGCTTGATATACTGCTTCGTTGTCTTTGCGACTACCCGAGCCAATCGTTTTCCATTGGGCTTGCAAATCGAGCACAAAAGCGGTTTGTGTTTCCCAGTGCTTGATAGACGTCCATTGTTCGGTTTCGTTGAGGCGCGCTGCCAAATCGGCGACCAATTTTTTCTTGGCGTCAATATTGGCTTTTAACACTTGTCTTTGAGCTTCGTAATGTTCGTTGATTTTGTCGTATATACTTCGGACAGCCTCCCAATATGCCGTTTTCATGAGCTCCCAATCTTCGTTTTGAACAGGGCCGATTTCTTCCCATTCATCTTGGAGTGCATGGAGCTGTGCTTCTAAATCGCGCTGCTCGAGTGCTGCCACACGCAACTGTTTGAGCTTGAAAATTAAGTCTTCTTTGAGCTGTTTGTTGCGACGGTAATCGTGGTCTTTGAGCTCTTTATAAATTTTGATGTTATAGAAGAAAATTTCTAATAAACGAGAGTATTCTTTTTGAATGGTTTCGCGCTGCTCTCTTGGAATAGCACCAATCTTTTTCCAAGTCTCGTGGATTTCTTTATAAGCCTGAAAAGCCGTGCCGATTTTCTCTTCGTTGTCAATGACTTCTTTGAGTCGGGTTATCAGTTCTTTTTTCAGCTTGAGGTTTTGCGCTTCTAACGTTTGTTGGAGTTGTTGCTGCGCTTTACGCTTATCTATAAACACATGATAGGCTTCAAAAAAAGCTTCTTTCTGGGGTTTGTAATCGATTTCATCATAAGAATCACCTTGGTCAGCTGCTTCTAAACGCTTGACCTGCTCTTGGCGTTCGAGTTCGATGAAAAGCTGTAATTCTATTAGGCTTCTAGTTGAAAGGTAGATAGCGATACAAATTCTTGCATGCGTTGTTGCAAATCTTGGTGATTGATTTCAAGTAAGCGTTCGGTACCAAATTTCTCTACACAAAATGAAGCAAGTGCTGAACCGGCAATGATGGCACGCTTCATGGTATCAAAATCTAACTTTGGCGCTGCGGCGAGATAGCCCATAAAGCCGCCGGCAAATGTGTCGCCAGCACCGGTTGGGTCAAAAACTTCTTCAAGTGGAAGCGCAGGAGCGTAAAAAACGTTGTCTTCGTGAAACAACAAGGCGCCGTGCTCACCTTTTTTAATGATTAGAATTGCAGGGCCCATTGCGCGGATAATGCCCGCTGCTTTGCGCAAAGAGTACACACCAGAAAGTTGGCGTGCTTCTTCGTCGTTGATGATCAGAACGTCAATATGCTTGAGTGTTTCTTTGAGGTCATCTAATGCGATATCCATCCAGAAATTCATGGTGTCCATGGCAATTAACTTTGGACGTGCCGTCATTTGCTGGATAACAGAAAGCTGAACCGCTGGGCTGAGATTGCCGAGCATTAAGAAAGCGGCTTGTTGCGCATGTGCAGGAACCACAGGTTTGAAATCTGCGAGTACATTGAGTTCTGTTACCAGCGTATCGCGTGAATTCAGATCGGTGTGGTAGCGTCCAGACCAAAAGAATGTCTTTTCGTCTTGTTTGATTTCAATACCGCTGACATCTACCCCTTTGGATGCTAATAATGTCAAAAATTCTTTCGGAAAATCACCGCCCACAACGGAGATGAGACTTTGTTCTTTTACAAAGAACGAAGAGGCTAATGCGATATAGGAACCTGCCCCACCAACGATTTTGTCTGTTTTCCCGAAGGGAGTTTCAATGGCGTCAAAAGCGACACTGCCTACTGCTGCTAAATTCATAGTTCTAAATTGTGCGGCAAAGATAGGCAATTTCGGCGCTTAGCCTATTAAATTATGGTGTTTTCAGTGCTCTTGGATGCGCGTTACCGTAAGCCTTGCGCAATTGTGCAAAAGAATTGTGGGTATAGACTTGTGTGGCAGATAAATTTGCATGCCCAAGAAGGTCTTTTAAGGTCTCGAGACCTGCTCCATTATTGAGCATATGCGTTGCAAATGTGTGTCGCAAGACGTGCGGGCTGCGCTTCTCAACTCCGCTCAAGGTACTGAGGATTTCTTTGATAAGTCTATAAACCAACTGCGGGTACAACGCCTCGCCATTAGAGCGCACCAGTAAATTCGGATGATCGTGGCCTAAAGAACGCTTTGCAGCTCTGTACTCATTGATTTTTGACACTAATTCCGGGGCAATCGGAATGAGGCGCTCTTTGTTGCGTTTACCTAAAACCTTCAGGTGCTGAGCACTCACTGCCGCTTCTTTGAGGTCGATGAGCTCAGACAAACGCATGCCGGTTTGATAAAACAATTCGACGATCAGTTGGTTTCTCAAGCCCTCAAAATCTGAACTAAAAAGCGCAGCAACTTTTTGCGCATCTAATTCGGATTCCTTGACAAAAACAGGAAGTCTCTTTTCGCTTTTAGGGCCCTGGATACGGGTCATTGGGTTGTCACTAAGACGGCCCTCTTTGCGCAACCACTTGAAAAACGTGCGCAGTGTGGCTAATTTGCGGTTCATGGAGCGCTTACTGAGGCCGCTCTCTAAGAGCGAAACCATCCAGCCCCTAACGGTAGCAGTATTTTGCTCTTGCCAATCCGAAAGTGCGGTGCATCCAGCAAAATCACTGAACTGCTGAAGGTCTTGTAAATAGGCCAAACAGGTATGAGCTGAATAGCGCTTTTCTTGACGTAAGTATGTTTCGAATTCTTGGAGCATAAAAAAAGGAGCCGAAGCTCCTTTCCATACGTATTTTGTAGCAATTGGTTACAGTTGCTGACTTTGCATTCTTTGTTTGTAAGCAGCGCGGATGACTTCCTGACGACGAGTAATAGATGGCTTCTCGAATTCTTTGCGGCCACGCAATTGTTTCATCACATTGGTTTTTTCGTACTTCTTTTTGTACTTCTTCAATGCGCGTTCGATGTTTTCGCCTTCTTTAATTGGAATGATCAACATATGCTTTAATTTCTTGTGTATTTAACTTAGGGTCGCAAAGATACGACAGAAATTGAATTCTACAAAGATTATTTTAAAATTTCTCGTGAAATAACCAACTTTTGAATTTCTGAGGTACCCTCCCCGATAGTCATGAGTTTGGCATCGCGCAAAAACTTCTC
This sequence comes from Cryomorphaceae bacterium, assembly GCA_021299335.1. Taxonomy (GTDB): domain Bacteria; phylum Bacteroidota; class Bacteroidia; order Flavobacteriales_D; family Crocinitomicaceae; genus UBA952. Next base: position 1,849 of record JAJTGF010000081.1, on the reverse strand, counting down.
GGCTGGGTACTCTTTTGTGTAACCGTAACCACCCATAATTTGCACCGCTTCGTTGCCGCATTTGACAGCAACTTCCGAGGCAAAGTACTTGGCAAAAGCACCTTCTTTGGTAACGGGTTGCTTGGCGTCTTTTCTAGCAGCTGCCTGAAAAGTGAGGAGTTCTGCAGCTTCAATTTGCGTCGCCATATCGGCAAGCTTGAAGCTAATTGCCTGAAATTGCGCAATTGGTTGGCCAAATTGCTCGCGCTCTTTGGCATACTTCACCGAAGCCTCAAATGCACCCCGAGCAATGCCACAGCTCAAAGAAGCAATAGAGATTCGGCCGCCATCTAGCACTTGCATCGCTTGCTGAAAACCTTGGCCAACTTCACCCAATACATTTTCTTTTGGAATCCGCACGTTATCAAAAATGAGTTCGGCGGTTTCACTCGCTCGAACACCAAGTTTTTCTTGGATCTTTACTGCCGAGAATCCGGGTGTGCCTTTTTCGACGATAAAGGCAGTAATGCCTTTGCTATCGAGTAATTCGCCTGTGCGAATCAAGACAACCGCTATATCGCCAGAAAGACCATGCGTGATCCAGTTTTTAGAACCATTCAGAACCCAGTGGTCACCGTCAAGAACGGCGGTGGCTTTCATGCGCATGGCATCAGAACCGGTGTTCGCTTCAGTGAGGCCCCAAGCGCCAATCCATTCTCCGGTGGCTAATTTGGGTAAATATTTTTGTTTTTGCGCTTCTGTTCCGTGGTAATAGATATGACCCGTACAGAGTGAGTTGTGAGCGGCAACGCTCAAGCCAACCCCACCACAAACTTTGCCTAGCTCCATTAAAACAGTAGCGTATTCATTGTAGCCAAAACCGGAACCTCCGTATTGTTCGGGAATAAAAATGCCGAGTAAGCCAAGCTCACCCATTTTTTTCATGACGTCGATTGGAAAAACTTCGTGGTCATCCCAGTGCTTCATTTGTGGGCGAATTTCTCGCTCTGCAAAATCTCGCACCATTTGTGCAAGCATCTGCTGTTGTTCAGTGAAATAAGTACTCATGTTGTTGATTGATATAGTTGTTGATGAAGAGACTTTAAAGTAGCTTAATCCATAGGTGTGCGTTAATAGTGTACAATAGCATTGAGTTGCTCGCTAAACGGAGCTAAAGTTTGAGCGCCATTCAAAAAATCTAAGGCGACTAAAAAGTCAAAGCCAGCGACCACTCCCCCGCTCTTTTCGATGAGTGTGGCGGCAGCGGCGGCTGAACCACCTGTGGCAAGGAGGTCATCGTGTATCAAGACGCGCTGTCCTACTTTAACGGCGTCGGTATGCATTTCAATAACAGCAGAACCATATTCGAGTTCATAGGCGTGTTTGATTTTGTCGTAAGGCAACTTACCTTCCTTGCGAATCAGCACAAACGGAAGCCCTAAGCGCATGGCGAGCGGATAACCGAATAAGAAACCTCGGCTCTCAATGCCGGCAATAGCATCTAGGCCTGCATCTTGATACTGCAAAACCAAATGGTCTAGAACCGCATTAGAAACTTTTGGGTCTAACATGATGGTTGAGATGTCCTTGAAAAGGATGCCTGGTTTCGGGAAATCCGGAACGTCGCGGATTACTGCTTTGAGGTGCTCGTGAATTGTCATGTCACAAAGATAAGTAAGGCAGCAGTTTTTTGTATGTCTCTTCGTCAATTAAAACAGATTCTTTGAGTTCTTGCAGTTGCTTGAAAGCCCCACGCTGCTTGCGCATTTTGATAATTGAATTGGCCTGATTCCACGTCAAGTAAGGATGTTGCTTCAGTGTTTCATAGGAAACCTCGTTGATTAAAATGGGCTGAATACCTTGGTCAATT
>JAJTGF010000080.1 GCA_021299335.1 Cryomorphaceae bacterium | reverse complement strand
AAATCTTAGAAACCATTCAAAAATCCAACATCGATATTTCAGAGCTCCAAACCGATGATTTCAGTTGCGGGCCAGTTGTGCTTTCCGAGCGCGAAAACGAAATCATTACGCTCATTGCAGAGGGGCAGACCAACGAACAAATCGCCGAATTATTGTTCTTGAGCAAGCATACCGTCAATACCCACCGCAAAAACATCATGGCCAAATTAGGGGTTAAAAATACGGCGGGTATCGTGATGTACGCCGTCAAAACCGCTTTGGTATCACCCAATCGTTTCTTGTTTGCGCCGAGCCTTAACTAAACAATCGTTCCTTTTGCCTCGCTAAAAGGCCACGCTAAATTTCAGATTGAACAAACGCTGCGTGAGGTAGTTCGGCACTGAATAGAATTTCCCCTGAACATCCTGAATCCATTGCTTAGAAAGCACATTATTGACTCCCAAAATATTGAAAATTTCAAGTGAAATCAGCGCTTGATCCAGTTGTTGCCAACCCTTTTTTCCTAGTTTGGATTCCGTTTTGTTGTGCAGTAGGTCGTAAGAAAGTCCGAGATCTACGCGAAAATAAGCGCGGATGCGCAAAGTGTCTTTGTAGCGCGTAAAGTCTGGTGGCCCATAAGGAAGACGCGACCCATATTGCAGACCCATCTGCACTTTGAATGCTTCGTATCCAGGCATTTGATCTTGTACCAATGCTCCGAACGTGAGCCATTGGTCTGTGGGTCTGGGGATATAGCCTGGTAAAATGACGGCAGAATCGACCACTACTTGATCTTCGCTATAGCCAAAAATGATGCGCTCGCCAGCGGCGTTATAATAGTTGGTGTACTGATCGCCAATAATATCTTCTTTGGTGGAGAGCAGCCCCAGCTTAAAAAAAGATTGTATACCTTCTACGAATTCACCGTGTACATTGATGTCTAAACCATAGGCATAACCAACCGCATTGTTATTGGCATAATAGCGCGTTCGAACGTTTTCGATTTCGTAAGGGTTGAGGTCCCAGAGGTATTTGTAATAGAGATCGGTATTGAGTTTAAAAGGTGTTTTTCGGCCCCACATCTGAAACAAAAATTCGGAACCCGCCACCACATGCAAGGATTTTTGCGCCTGCACGCCCAGTGCTAATTGACCATCAAAAGTCCTGAACTCGCGGTAAAACGGCGGTTGGTAATAGAGTCCGGTCGAGAATTTAAAAAGAAGACCTCTGCGCACTGCATGGCCATTTTGCCACATGTAGGCGGCTGGGGCATAAGAGAAACTAAGTCGAGGGGTAAAGTAAGGCTCTTTGTTGATGCTCGTGTAGCCACCGCGCAAACCAAATTGAAAGTTGAATTTTCTTGTAGAAATAGCTAAGGTGTCTTGTGCTGTGGTCTTGTTGCCAGCCTCGTCTTTGTAAGGCGTCTTGACCGTCACTATTTTAGCTCTATTCACTTTGACCCAAGAATTGGACCATTGGAAATAGCCCGTGCTGCGGTAGCCATTCAGACTCAGGTTGCCTTTAATAGTCTCAAAAAGCACGATAGAATCTGGTTGGGTTTGTGGGAGGCTGTAGCCCGAGGAATCAATGAGTCGCCACTCGCTGAGTTGATCTTTAAACTGATCTGCTTGTACATTGATGCCCCACGCCAGCTCAGAATAACGTTTTTTGGTTTTGTTGGCATCGGTGTAAGCATCTTGTAATAAATAACTACCGTTGTGATAGACATTGAAGATTTGCGCTTGTAAGCGATTGCGCCCATGATTGAGGAACCCACCCACCCCTAAAGTGGCGATGGAGTCGCCAAATTCTTCTTTGGAAGGGTCTGTCTCGAGTTCGTTGATATAGTATTGCCCGAGGATGTCAAAATACTCGCGTTCGTCGGATTGAAACGCGGACAAATAAAAATCGAGTTTGGTTTGGTTTTTGGCATATTTGAGCGATGTTCCGCCCATCAAGGTTTGGAAATTTGAATTTTCTTGCCCTTCAAAGTAAATCATGAGTCGGTAAGCTTCATTGGCCGTCCCGAAGTCGGACTGAGCGGTTTGGGGTGCAAAGCGGTAGGCGTTTGTCGAGAAATGACCCAAGAAACTCCAAGTCCAGTATTCGTTCAGTTGATAGTTGGTGAGTATTTGAGCATCGGCGAATACAGGATTATAGGCACCTTTTGTCGGGAGCGTATTCAAGAAATAGCCGTTGGATCGATAGCGAGCCCCGACCAGAAAATTAAAGCGCTGATTGACGGCTTCTTCTATGTGCGCCTCGACACCGAGTAAAGATGCCATAGCCGAGGCGTGGAAAGACTCTGGCGTTTTGTAGGTGATATCGAGTACAGAACTCAGTCGGTCTCCGTAGTTGGCCGCGAAACCGCCTGCACTAAAGCGCACATCTTGCACCAAAGAGGAATGGATGAAACTCATGCCTTCTTGCTGACCGCTGCGGGTTAGAAAAGGACGGTAAACCTGGAAACCATTTACATAAACAAGATTTTCGTCGTAATTGCCACCGCGCACATTGTAATTGGACGTGAGTTCGTTGTTGGATGTTGCTGCGGTGGTCAGTGTAAGGGTTTTTTCAAGCCCAACAATTCCTTTGAGGTTGAGTTGCGGTAGCTTTTCTATTTCAAAAGGATTTTGGCCCTCTTGGCGCACCACCACCCCTCGGTTATCCTGAATTGCGAAATTCTGATCCGGAAGCTCTTGAAGGCTTGCGTCATTTGAAATAATGGTATTGAGCGTCAGTTCTGTTCCATCAAAAAAATAACGAACTTCAATTAATTGACCTTTTCTGAGGCCCTTAAAAGTATAGTATCCTTTGTCGTCGGTGGTGGTAACAAAAGGAATATTGACCGAGCGATTATCTTGTACATTTAATTGAACTTGAGCACCTACTGCAGGTTTCTTTCCCTTGAGGTAGCAATGCCCAAAGACCACGATGTCTTGCGCCCAAAAGAGCAGGGGAGCAGTCACAAAGAAAAGAAGTAAAAGTTGCTTCATTATTGCAAAGTTACAATCCTTAACGACCAAACCTGCGCTTTATTTGCTTTTGGTGTATTTTCATGTGTAGGAAGTTTGGCTTACATTTGTTGTATGTTGCCTTCCGATAAAATTGTCATTGGTCGCAGAGAGCTCGCCTGGCTCCCAGATTTTGGCTTGGCAGAAGTCAAGGCAAAGGTGGATACAGGGGCTTATACGTCCAGTATTCACGTGAGTTCTTGCCGGGAAGAAAACGGTGTGCTCAAGGTCGTTTTTCTCGATGACAAACACGCCGCTTTTACGGGTCGCGAGATGTCGTTTAAGCAATTCAGAACCAAGCGCGTTAAAAGCAGCACTGGACAAGTACAAGAGCGCTTTTTTGTCTTTGGCTCCATTCAAATTGCAGGTCAACAATTTGAAACCGAGTTTTCACTCACGATGCGCCAAGGCATGCGCTACCCCATACTTCTTGGCCGAAAAGTGCTCAATAAACGTTTTGTCGTAGATACCAGTAAAAAATATATTCACGCTTCTATTCAACAACTTGCATGAAAATTGCCATTCTCTCCAGAAACTCCCATTTATATTCTACCCGAAGGCTCGTAGAGGCCGCAGAAGCGGCTGGTCACGAAGCACATGTCATTGACCACCTCAAATGCAACATCGAGATCGAGCATACAGGCCCGGCGCTTTTTTACCATAACCAATACCTCAAAGGTTTCGACGCCGTGATTCCGCGCATTGGTGCTTCCGTTACATTTTATGGTACGGCCGTGGTGCGTCAATTCGAAATGATGAACGTTTTTACGGCTGTTGGTTCGCGCGGAATTATCCATTCTCGCGACAAACTTCGCTGCTTACAAGTTCTTTCAAAAGAAGGTATTGGCTTGCCAAAAACGGTTTTCACCAACTACTCTAAGGATGTCAAGCATGTGGTAAAGAGTGCAGGTGGTGCGCCTGTCGTACTCAAATTACTCGAAGGAACGCAAGGCTTGGGTGTGGTTTTGGCAGAAAATCTCAATGCAGCACAATCTGTATTGGAAGCTTTTAATGGCTTGAAGGCACGCGTTATCGTTCAAGAATTTATCCGTGAAGCGAAGGGTGCAGACATCCGCGCATTTGTGGTAGACGGAGAGGTAGTTGGTGCCATGAAGCGCCAAGGCCTACCAGGCGAATTCCGATCGAACTTGCACCGTGGTGGCACATCTGAGGTCATCGAACTCAGCACAGAAGAAAAATACACTGCCATTTTGGCGGCCAAAGCCGTTGGTTTAGGAATCGCTGGCGTAGACATGCTGCAATCTGAGCGCGGCCCATTGGTTTTAGAGGTAAATTCTTCTCCTGGCTTAGAAGGTATTGAAAAAACCACTCAAACAGATATCGCTGGTAAAATCATCTCCTACATCGAGAAGAATGTCAAGCGCTAGAAAATCTGTACATAAAAAAATGACCATACTTGGGCAAGAAATTTTGCCTGGTAAGAGTGTGCAATTGAATTTAGAAGTTGCGCATCTGCATACCCGCACCCCCATACAAGTTCCCGTGCTTGTCGAGCGCGCCAAAGAAGATGGCCCGACTGTTTTGGTGATGGCAGGGCTACATGGCGACGAACTGAATGGCATTGAAATTGTGCGCCGTTTTTTGCGCAAGAAGCTCAATAAGCCCTCTAAAGGTACCATCATTTGTTTGCCAATCTTCAATATTTTTGGCTTTCTCAATCTGCAGCGCGAGTTACCCGATGGCCGCGACCTCAACCGCAGTTTTCCCGGTTCCAACACCGGATCGCTAGCCTCCCAATTTGCTTATCACTTCATGAAAGAAATCGCGCCACACTGCGATTACCTCATTGATTTTCATACGGGTGCTGCACAGCGCAATAATTATCCGCAGATCCGCTGTGTTTTTTCGGATCAAGAAAGCGTCGAGCTTGCTAAAGTGTTCAACCCGCCCTTTATTTTACATTCGAGCTTGATTGCCAAGACACTGCGCGAAAGCATGGTGAAGCGCAAGAAAAAAATCCTGCTTTTCGAAGGCGGAAAATCGAATAACATCGAAGAAAATGTAGTAGAAGAAGGTTTGAATGGCCTTAAGCGCGTCATTGCCCATTTAGGGATGCGCAATTACAAAATTGACATTTCCAAAGACCGCGAGCCCATATTTATCGGTGAAAACAAATGGATGCGCGCCCCATCAAGTGGCATGTTTCAGTGTTTTGTCCTCAACGGAACCCGCGTTCAAAAAGGCGAAATCCTCGCCCTAGTTACTGACCCCTACGGCAAGTACGAAAAGCAAATCAAGGCGAGCCAGACCGGTTACGTCATTTGTATCAACGAAGCGCCCGTTGTATATAAAGGCGATGCGATCATCCATTTAGCGAAAGAATTACCTCAACTTTGACCCTCTTAAAAAGAAACCATGAAAAAATTATTGCTCACCATCCTATTCAACAGTCTTTCACTCCTTTTTATTGCA
>JAJTGF010000079.1 GCA_021299335.1 Cryomorphaceae bacterium | reverse complement strand
GCTATTGAAAAAGTCATTTACCGCAGCGCCCCGATTGCCCTCAGCGGCACCCCTCCTGCTCAAGGATGGGCCTTTACCTACGAGAATTTCTCGCGCAGCGGAGCCCTAACCAACCTCAGCAATCCATCTACATACGGCATCACGCTCGTCGCCAAAATCTTCAACTTGGCCCAACCCGACGACTCACCTATTTTCAACGAAGACCCTAATTTTGTAAGTTGCGCAGGTCTTCCGTATCAATACAACGCCGCTGTAAGCGATGCCAACCTCGACTCTCTCCACTTTGAATTTGGCGTTCCCTACGACCATTTTCCAGTGGGTAGCTACAACCCGCCCTCAAACCCAGCACCCATCCCTTTTGTCAGCGGTTTTAGTGCGGCGAGCCCTACCCCAGGAACGTCTGTCAACGCAAGTAATATTCCTGCAGTGCTCAATCCGCTCAATGGCAACCTGACCTTTACGAGCTTTACAATTGGCAACTACGTTGTCAAAATCGTTGTAAAGGCTTATCGCGGCGGTTTGCTTATTTCAGAAACCGAACGCGAAATGCAATTGGTTTTACAACCCTGCAACAGCAGTAATTTCCCTCCTATTATTGCACCGCCTTTTGCAGGAGGAACTTCCTATGAACTCACCGTGAATGCCGGAGATTTGATCGATTACCCACTGCTCATTACAGATCCCGACACCCAAATCAATGGCAATCCTCAGAACATCACCTTAGAAGCCCAACTTCCCTGCACCGTGGGGCCCTGCCCAAGTTTGAACCTCGCTTTGCCCTACACTGCAGCAGCACAAATACAGGCGCAGTTCACTTGGCAAACGACTTGTGCGCACCTACTCGATGGCCAAGGTCAAGCGCAAGCACAACAAACGTATCATTTCGTGCTCAAAGCCAGCGACGACGTATGCCCGGTTCCGCAGGTTCAGTACAGCACCTTAACCATTCATGTGCTCAATAGTGGCATCATTGCCGCACCAGAAATCTCGTGTATCCAAACCAACAACGCGAACGAACTCAATATCTATTGGCCTTCCATCAATACGGGAAGCACCGCAAGCTTTGGATCTTTTCAATTGTATTCTCTCCAAAATGGTTTGCTCGCCGACACCCTAGATGTCAATGCCACGAGCTTTACCATCCCTCCTGTTTTTGCTAGCCACGATTTTTATTTGGCTGTGGCCTCGGGTTGTGGTGGCAACTTCTTAAGTTATTCAGACACCGTTAAAAATATTTTCCTTACCCTCAACAATCCCAACAACGGAACTGCTGTTCTGAACTGGAACAAACCCAAGAACCCTGCATCGCCACTCTACAATAGTCATTATTACATCTACCGGGAATACCCCACCAATTTTTTCAACTTTTTGGACAGCGTTCCCTATAACCAAACCACCTACACGGACACCATCGATCTCTGTAATGAATTCTTGCGTTACCGCGTTAACCTCAAAACAAGCACCTGTAATTTCAATTCCAACCGTCCCGGCGATTCACTTACCGACATGATGACCCCGTTTATTCCGGTGCTCTCTAGTGTTGGTTTTGACACAAGTACCCAACAACTGCAGGTGCAATGGAACGTCAATGCCGCTCCAGATACTTACGGTTATGTCATCTACACCTATGACGCCAATGGCTTTCTGATCGAACTCGATACCGTTTACGGTCAAAACAACACGTCTTATTGGCACAGCGTGCCGTTCAATGGAGGCCCCTACACTTATACCGTTGCTGCCTTTGACTCTTGCTTTACGGCCAATAATCCTCCGTCGTTTCAGACCTCAGCCAAAGCCAATTTGCACACCAGTATTCAGGCCAGTTATACCGTAGATATGTGTCCGCAGCGCGTAGACCTCAGCTGGAGTCGTTATTTGGGGAACCCTGTATTGACCTATGAAATCTGGAGCAAGCACAACAATACTTGGGCCTTACTTGGCACAACAAATGACACTACAGCAAGTATCAACTTGGTCAAAAATGAGAGTTATTGCGTATATATTAAAGCAAACTTGCAAAACGGTTCCAGCGCATTTTCTAATCCGCTGTGCTTTACCATGCCGCAACCAACTCCGCCAAGTTATCATTACTTTAGAGTGGCGAGTGTCGCCGAAAAGGACATCGAACTGAAGGCCTGGGTAGACCAAAGCGTGGGCGTCACAGAAGTGCTTTTCGAGAGAAAAGATACCAATGGCGTTTATGAAGTGCTCGGAAGTGCACTGGTAAGCAACAACATGGCGGCATTCCTAGACGAAGATGTCGAAACCAACTGGGGGCCATGGACCTACCGCAGTATGTACCTCGATAGCTGTGGAAATCCGGGCTCATATGCCAACGAAAACACCACTATTTTTGTACAAGGAAGCGCTGATCAATACAACATGATCAATTCACTGAACTGGACACCCTATACCCTATTCGATGGTGGCATTAGCGCTTACAAAGCGTTCAGAAATGCTTACGGAACCTGGGAGAGTCTGCCGTTTCAGGTTTTCCAGGATGGCACCTTTACGCTCACCGACGACGTCTCGCAGTTGCGCAACAAAGGCGAAGTATGCTATCGAATTATGGCACTCGAAAACAACAATCAGTATGGTTTTGCCGACAGCAGTTACTCCAATACCTTCTGCCTGACCTACGACCCTTTGATGTTTGTCCCGAACGCCTTTACTCCCGACGGCCTCAACCCGATCTTCTTACCTGTAGTACAAAATGTAGACCCGGAGAAATACACCTTTAGTATCATTGATCGCTGGGGTAAAATCGTGTTTGAAACCAATGATCCGGCCCAAGGTTGGGATGGCATCATCAGCAGTTCGGGCTTACCAGCAAGCAACGACGTCTTTCAGTACCGCATCGAACTGCTCATCAATAAAACCGATGCCATCGTCAAACAAGGCTACGTGACGCTCATTCGATGAAACCAGCACGCATTCTCGTTATTCAAACCGCGTTTTTAGGAGATGTTATCCTGGCCTCTCCCGTTTGGGAAAATCTTCATTTGCAATTTCCAGCAGCACAAATCGATGTAGTGGTCAAGAAAGGGAACGAAAGCCTGCTTGCCGCACACCCGTTCTTGAACCAGGTATTTGTTTTCGACAAAAGTCATAAAATCAAGAACCTCTGGAATTTGGGCAAAACCTTGCGTTCCAAACAATACGACCTCGTCATCAATCTTCAACGATTTGCAAGCTCTGGCATCTTAACCATTCTCGCCAAGGGAAAAGAAAGTAGAGGTTTTGAAAAGAATCCGTTGTCTCTATTCTTTTCCAAGCGCTTCAAGCACGAAATGAAACCCAATTGGCATGAGGTAGACCGCAATTTAAGTCAGATTTCAGACTTGGTGCCCGCTCCTATCCGCAGACCTCAACTATATCCGAGTACGGAAGATTTACAGGCCATACAAATGCATCAAGACGTTCCTTATTACTGTTTGGCACCAACGAGCGTTTGGTTCACCAAGCAAGCGCCAGAATCAATTTGGCTCAAGTTAATCAAGGATCTTTCAGCTAAACAACAAAAAATTTATTTGCTGGGCGCGTCTTCCGACCAAAAATACCTCGATGCAATCGCTAAAAAAGCAGGAACCTCGGAGGTCGTCAATTTGGCCGGTAAACTCACGCTGTTGCAATCTGCCGCACTCATGGCCGGCGCACAACACAATTACGTCAATGACTCAGGCCCCTTGCATTTGGCCTCTGCCACCAACGCACCCGTGAGCGCATTCTTTTGCTCAACCGTGCCAGCATTTGGCTTCGGGCCGCTGTCAGATCAATCTGCCATCATTGAAGTAAAAGACCTCGACTGCCGCCCTTGTGGCTTACACGGCCACAAAAGTTGCCCGAAAGGTCATTTTAGATGTGGGGAGGGTTTGCAAATCCACTAACACTTCACCTGCTCACCCCTCACCTCTTCCACTATTTTTCCTTCGTGGTAAGCGAGCGTTCCGTTTACAAAAGTCATTTCAACGGTTGCAGAAAAGGTGTGGCCTTCGAATACTGACCAACCACATTTCGAGAATAAATGCGCTTTTTGGACGGTGTGTGGTTTTTTTAAATCGGCGATAACGAGGTCGGCATGATAGCCTTCTTTGATAAAACCTCTTTTTTGAATTCCGTAAAAAAGCGCCGGGTTTTCAGCAGTTTTCTCGACAATTTTTTCGAGACTTAAAAACCCATTTTCATATAAAGAAAGTAACATTGGAAGCAAGTGCTGAAGGGTTGGGCCACCAGATTTAGCTTGCATGTAGACTTGTCGCTTTTCTTCGAGGGTGTGCGGCGAATGATCTGTAGTGATGAAATCGATGTGGTTATCATTCAAAGCTTTGATCAAGCCCAAACGATCGGCTTTGGTTTTGATCGAAGGGTTGTACTTGATCAAAGGGCCATATTTTTGATAATCTTCTTGTGAAAAGAAAAGATGTGGAATGCTGACTTCGCAAGTTTGTCGTTTTTCTTGGAGCGGAAGGTCTTTGTCAAATAACAAAGCTTCTTTGTAGGTCGTGAGGTGCAAAATATGCAAACGCGCGTTGTGTTTTTCAGCCAAGGCCAAGGCGCGCTCGGTTGCTTTTAAACAAGCTTCCTCGGAGCGAATCTCTGCATGCGCTTCAAAAGGAATTTGGTCGCCATATTTTGCTTGATATGCGGCTTCATTGGCTTCAATGAGCGCAGAGTCTTCGCTGTGCAGCGCCACAATACGGTCTGTCTGGGCCAAAACTGTTTCTAATGCTTCTGGGTGATCTGCCAATAAGTGACCAGAACCCGAAAAATACAGACCGTCGTCGGTGAGGGCCACAAAATTGGAATCGTTCAGATCAAAGTGAGCGAGCTCCTCACAATTGGCTGCGGAAATACCCAAAAAAACACCATAATTACAGCGTGCATGCTGCTGAGCGATGAGCAGTTTTTCTTGAACCAGTTTCGGCGAAAGCGTAGGTGGTTCTGTATTTGGCATATCAAACACGGTGGTAACGCCTCCGGCCAATGCAGCAGCGCTTTCTGTTAGCCATGTAGCCTTGTGGGTAATACCTGGTTCTCTAAAATGCACATGCGTGTCTATCAAACCGGGAAAAATGTGTTTTCCGGTCGCATCAATGATTTGTTCAGAAGCGTGTGCCGTGAGGTGCTCACCTAGCTCTTGAAAGATGCCATCTTTAATGCGGATATCCAGTTGTTGAACACCCTTTGAGTGAACAACCAATCCATTCTTAATGAGCAAAGCACCTTGCAACATGAAACTATATTTGGTGACGAGATAAATAATTGATTTGTATGAGCGCCATACCAATGCAGGTGGCAACCAGTAAAACAGACCACCACTCGTCGCCAAAAATGAGTGCAAGCAACATCAGCAAAAGCTCAATGAACCAAATTAAATACTGAACTTTTTTCACTATTGGCCTTGCCCTAAAGAATACGCCGCCTTGCCATCAAACGCAT
>JAJTGF010000078.1 GCA_021299335.1 Cryomorphaceae bacterium | reverse complement strand
ACGCGGTAAAATTGCACGCATTCTGCACGACGACCTCGGTGCATTTCTGTCCATGGCTCAAAAGAATCTGCAACTTTTAGAGGCTTCAAGATTAGAAGCCAAACAGGCAAAGGCACTTTCCAATGCGAGCGACCTTATTCAGCAGAGCATTGAAGAAATTCGAACCATCAGTAAAGACTTGACCCCATTTTACTTGAAGAAATTTGGCTTGGCAAAAGGTTTAGAGCGCATGGGGCAACAGAAAACCAATACCCTGAGTGATAAATTTGTTTTTGAGACCAATTTGTCTGAAAATGAGCTTCTTGACGAACAAATCGTCACGCACTTTTTCTACATTGCCAGCGAACTCATGACCAACCTGATCAAGCACAGCCAGCCTAAAACGGTTCGAATGGAACTCAAAATGGAAAACAATGCACTTTATTTATTGATTGAACACAACGGTATAGCCCTTACCCAGCAAGAATTTGAGACCTTGCAAGCCACCTCTTCAGGGCTTGGCATGCAAAATATTCACTACCATTGCACCCAAATAGAGGCACAACTTACGTTTAAGCGTGAAGCTAAGAAAGGACTTATTTATTTACGAACTAAATCGCTTAAACATGTCGTTGCCCACTAATCCAATTCGCGTTGCGCTTGTTGATGACCATGCCATAGTTCGACAGGGCTTAGCAAGCATGTTCCGAGACTTCGATCAAATTGCTTTGCTCATCATTGCCACGAATGGTCAAGATTTTTTGAGTCAACTCGAAGAACAGCCCGTTGATATCGTTCTACTCGATATTGAAATGCCTGTTTTGAGTGGCATTCAAACGCTGCAACAACTCAGCACTCAATTTCCTGAGGTAAAGGCCATTATGCTTTCTATGCACGATGATCCAGATATTGCCCTTGAGTGCTTGCGCTTGGGAGCAGCCTCTTATTTACTCAAAGAATGCTCTCTTAGTGAAATGATAGAAGCCATTGAAAAAGTCTATGAAAACGGAACTTATCTCAGTGCCTTCACCGAAAATTCGTTTGCAAGCGAAAATTATAAACACCACGAGCGCCAACAAATACAAATTGCCAAAGGATTCTCTGACCGCGATATCAAAGTCTTGCAATTGCTCTGCGATGGATTTACAAGTAAGGATATTGGCGAACAAATTCACGTCTCCAAAAAAACCGTAGACCTCATACGCACCCGCCTGCTCAAAGCCTACGAAGTCAAAACCTCCAATGAACTCATGCGTCTGAGCATACTAGATGGCTTTTACAAGCCACGCACCAACGAAGAAATTCAGGCCGAGCGCGAAAACAACGCGAAGGAAAAACTAGAACGGCGCCTCAACCGCCTTCGAAAGGAGGGGTAGAGATCTAGGAATTGCTAAGAATTATGTATTTTCGAGCACAGAAATGGTTTTCAGCAGTATCCTGTTCTTATTGTACTTTTTGCCGGTATTTATATTGGTGTATGTACTGCTGCCTAAAAGCTGGAAAAACCATTGGGCGCTTTTGGTGAGCATATTATTTTATGCTTGGGGTGCGCCGAACTTTATTTATGTAGTCTTGGCAACAAGTTTACTGGACTTCTATTTGGTGAGAGCGATTTACAATGCTGAAAATCAATCCAGAAAAAAACTATTTTTATCTACTTCCCTTGTACTTAATTTGGGGCTCTTGGCTTATTTCAAGTACGCCAATTTTTTCGTTGAGAATGTCAATCAGGTCTTAGCGGGGTTGGGTGTGACTACTTTAACTTGGACCAATGTTGCGTTGCCGATAGGCATTTCGTTCTTTACGTTTCAGACCCTGACGTATGCCATCGAGGTGTATCGCCAAGACCACGCGCCTTTTGAAAAGCCCACGCAGTACTTGCTTTACAAACTGATTTTTCCGCATGCGATTGCGGGGCCTATTATCAGATTCAAGAGCGTGGCACAGCAGGTGGCGGCCCGCACAGAAACCCCAGACGACCGTATCATTGGTTTGTTTCGCTTCAGTATTGGCCTTGCCAAAAAAGTACTGATTGCCAATGTGTTGGCCAAACAAGCGGATCTATACATGGGTGGTGAGCTCAGTGAGTTGAGTTTTGATGAAGCTTGGCTCGGAATTCTAGCCTATACTTTTCAGATTTACTTTGATTTTTCGGGTTATTCAGACATGGCTATAGGTTTGGCCCGCATGATGGGCTTTCGTTTTCCAGAAAATTTTGACTCTCCTTATAGTTCGCGGAGCATTACCGAATTTTGGCGCCGCTGGCACATCACCTTAGGGGCCTTCATGCGCGACTTCTTGTATATCCCTCTAGGTGGGAATAGAGTAGGTAGCAAATGGCGCTTATATTTCAATTTGTGGTTGGTGTTTTTGGTATCGGGCTTGTGGCATGGTGCGTCTTGGAATTTTGTATTGTGGGGCGCTTTTCACGGTTTTTTCTTGATCTTAGATCGCCTTTTCTTACTGAAGTTTTTAGAAAAAGCAGGAAAGGTACCTGCCGCCCTTTTTACGTTCTTTATAGTGGCCATGGCGTGGGTGCTCTTCCGCATCGAAAGCTGGCAAAATGCCAAAATATTTTATTTTCAATTAATTGATATTGATGATATTAAATTCATTGAATTAAACAATAGCTTTTATTTAGTGTTGCTACTTGCGATTTTATTTTCAGTGGTGGGGAGAAGCGGTATTTTTCAACGGGTCAGTCACTTTTTAACGATAGAAAATCCTTCCTTATCCATTTCAAAATCTGCAATCCTCACACTCATCACTGTTGTATTATTATTCTTAAGTGTTGTTTTTCTCTCGGCCTCGAATTTAAACCCCTTTATCTATTACCGTTTCTGATGAAAGTACCGACAAAAAATACGATCATTAAGAACGCACTTTTTGGAGTGGTGCTAGCCTTGTTGCTTTTGCCTTGGCTCGAGCAAAATGAACGCATTTTTGAACCCAAAGCACTTGGAGGTGCTCAGCCTAGCTCTGAAAACATTAAATTCTCTATGTCGCACTGGCGCACTGCTAAATTCCAAGAAGGTCAGGAAAAATACATCAGTGATCATTTTGGTTTGCGTCCATTTATGGTGCGTTTCTACAATGAAGTATTTGACAGGCTTTTTGGCGAATACCAAGCCAACGGAGTAATTGTCGGAAAAGACGGCTATTTATTCGAAGAGGGTTATCTGTTGGCTGCTTCTGGTCAGGATTACATCGGCCGAGATTCGATCAATGAACTCGTGCAATCGCTGGCTTTGGTTCAGCGCGACCTCAAGCAAAGTGGAAAGGAACTACTGGTATGCATTGCACCTGGTAAAGGATCCTATTTTCCAGAAAAAATGCCGGACGAATACCGATACCACGGAAGTACGGGCATCAATTACCCAGATTTTATAAGGATGCTGAATGCAGAAAAAATCCCGCTTTTTGATGTCCAAGATTGGTTTTTAAAAATGAAAGCAACAGCGCCGTATCCGTTGTACCCTAAAACGGGCATTCATTGGAGTAGTTATGGCGAATATTTAGTGGCAGATTCGCTCATTAGAAACTTAGCGCAGCTCACCAATAAGGATTTCCCTAAGATGGTGCTCAAAAAAATAGAAAAGTCCAACACGCCTCGAGACCGCGACGATGACATCGAGCTGGGGATGAATTTATTGCGCAATTTACCGGACTTTGAAATGGCTTACCCTCAATTTGAAATCAAGCCCTTGCCAAAAGGAAAAAAAGCCCCCAAAGTTTTGGTGATTGGCGACAGCTTTTACTACGGTATGTACAATTGGGGCATGATGCAGCACGTGTTTGAAGGTGGTGAATTTTGGTATTACAACCACGAAAGACTCGTACCCGGTAAAGCAAGCAGTTATCTAAAAGACGTCAAGAACTACAAAGCCTTGGTGAAAGAATTTGATGTCGTTGTTTTGCTACTCACCGAAGCTAATTTGCCTCGATTCGGCTTTGGCATGATGCCAACTTATCTAAAGGACTAAACTTTGGGTAAGATCTTGACATTGAGGGCTACCCAACCTTTTTGACCTTTGCTTTTTTCGAAACTAACTTCGTCGCGTTCGGCTATAGGTTGAGCGAGGTTGGCGGCGTGTACAAAGATGTTTTCTCCGCTTGCTTTGTCTTTGATGAAGCCGTAGCCTTTAGAATCGTTAAAGAAAATAACGGTTCCTGTGTCGGCTGCGTCGTCTTCGTCGCTTTCTTCGCGGCGAGGGATGCCAATTTCGATGCTTTCTGCATCGATTTCTACTCTTGTACTTGGGTCAATTGGAGCGTCGACGATGCGGCCAAATTCGTCTACGTATGCCATCATGCTGTCAAGGCCTCCGCCGCCAGCATTGGCTTTTCGCTCTTCAGAACGAATTAATTTTTCTTTTTTCTTTTTTGCTTTGAGTTTTTCTTTTTCCTTCTTGGAGAAGGTTTCTTTGGATTTAGCCATTTAATTGCGTTAAGAGAATAAGTGCCGTGAGCAGAGTAGGAAGGGAGGCAACTTACAAGACGCAGGCGTAATTTGACTGCAAAGATACAAAAAACTTACTGATGACGTTTGGTTGGTTGCCAAACAGATGAACGAATACCGCCAAAAAAACGAAATAAGCCGATGAGCAAGGCGATGTTCATACTGATAAAATGAATGATGTAGCGCAACCACACCAGGTGCGTACCTTGTCGGCGCGCAAGATAATCGACCACAAAAGAAATGGGTATCAAAAGCAATATAAAATAAAGGGCTTGGTAAAACCAAGAGCTCTCTTGTTTTTGCATGATTTGCAGCGTCATGGCGACTAAAAATACGGGTAATATCCAACGCAGTACTTTATGTGAGAAAAAAGTAAAAGAAACGGCATTGAAGCGCAAAAGCAAACGCCAAAAACGCTTCAGGTTTTGGAAATTTCCAGAGGAGATCCTGATCTTGCGCTTGAATTCAATGAGTAGGTCATTGGAAACATCTTCTAGAACAACTGCTGCACTTTGGGTAAGGCAACGGTAGCCTTTTTCGATGCAGGTCATGTTGATGTAGAAGTCATCGACGAGAAAATGTTCGGGAATGGGTTCAAAACAGTTTTTTCGAAATGCAAAGCACCCGCCAAAAGGACCCATCATGGCGCCCCAGAGTTTGCCTTCCGCTTCTTTGAGCAATACTTCTCCGGCAATATAGGTTGACTCGGGCATCGATATACCCGTATTTTTAAGACCATAATGTTTCATGGTGCTGTCAACTAAGCCAATTTTTGGATCGACAAATGGCGCCTGAAGTTGTGCGAGCGTCTGTTCGGTAAACAACACATTGGCGTCGGTCAGAACGATGAGCTGATGACTGGCTTTGGGAACAAGTGCATTGACAATTTTAATCTTTCCTTGTCTTTGAGAGAATTCAAAAACCTGACACGAGGCAAAGCGCTGTTGGTATTCTTCGGCAATGAGTGCACTAAAGTCTGTGCTGGCGTCTATACCAATGAGCAA
>JAJTGF010000018.1 GCA_021299335.1 Cryomorphaceae bacterium | reverse complement strand
GCTTTTGACCGCATTGCGGGCTACATCGATTACGTCAAGTCTCAGCCCGATGCAGAAATCATTACTGGCGGCACCTATGACAAATCGGTTGGGTATTACATTGCACCCACCACGGTTGTCACCACCAACGCCAAATTCCGCACCATGGTAGAAGAGATTTTCGGCCCAGTACTCACCATCTTTATCTATCCGGACGCACAATACCCAGAAACGCTCGAACTCGTCGATCAAACTTCCGAATACGCCCTCACGGGTTCTATTATTGCCACAGACCGCTACGCCATTCAGTTGGCCAACGAGAAACTCATGCATGCCGCAGGTAATTTCTACATCAACGACAAACCGACAGGTGCCGTTGTAGGCCAACAACCATTTGGCGGCGCACGCGGCTCGGGTACCAACGACAAAGCTGGGGCAGCCATGAACCTCATGCGCTGGACCTCTGCACGCACCATCAAAGAAACCTTTGTTCCGCCTGCAGATTACCGTTACCCATTTTTAGGATAGCTCATGCGCATCTTGCTTGCTCTTACATTTTTAACAACTTGGTCCTTTAGTGCCAGCGCCCAATGGCGTTGGTATCTTCAGGCAGAGGTGGGTGCCAATAAGCAAGAAATTCAGAATGCAAGCCAGTTGGCTTCCCAACCCTTTGACCCTGTCTCCTTTTGGCGCAGCACCGCTGGAGGAGAAGTCCAGTTTGGTTACACGATGTTGAAGGTAATGACAGCTTATAGCGGCTTAGGGTACGGACATCAAAATCAGGCCTACCAAAGCACCGAATGGGCTACAGATTTGTCTGGCACACCGTTTTTGTTGCAATGCAATAAAACGCTAACGGGTGAGCTGCTCACGCTTCCGCTCGGACTCGACCTCAAAATTTTGAGTGTACACCTAGGTGGGGGCATGCAATACCGCTATCGCATCCAAGGTCAAATGCAAAAAGAGTTTTATGCATTTTACCCCGGCGCAGTGGGCGCTACGCTCCTGTCTACCGAAGTTGGCGAAAACACCCAAGCCAAACTCGACATGGGTTATTTTGCTTATTTACAATGGAATCCCACTAAAAGAATCGGCATCAGAGCCAGCGCTTACCGCGGTTTTCGCGACCTCAGCAATGGCCTAGAAGTAGGCGCCTATAACGAGTGGCAACAGTTATTCAATACCGAATCCTTTAGCCTCAAAAATCTTCAATTTAATTTGGGTTTAAATATCCGTTTATCTGAATAAGTTCGTTGTGATGAAGTGGTTTGTTTTTCTTTTCTTTTTCGGTATCCTCACGTCGTTTGATACACCGCGCTCCGCCGACTCCAAATTTGATTTACAAGTGAGTGTTAGTGCTGTGGCCAGTTCCAAGGGTTGGATTGAGTTTGCGCTCTACAAAAATCCGGACACCTTTGCCAAGGTGGGGACTACCTATCGCTTGGCACGCACCGATGCCCAAAAAGGATTGGTTACTTATACTTTTAAAGACTTAGAAGCTGGCAAATATGCAGTGGTGGTTTATCACGATGTCAACCAAAACAAAATTTGCGACAAAAATTTCTTTGGAGTCCCGACCGAAGCCTACGCTTTTTCTAATAATGTCAGGCCAAACCTAAGTGTGCCAAGTTTTGAAGACTGCTGTTTCAAATTTCAACAAGACCGCAACATCAGTATTAAGATGGTGTACTAATGACCACTGTTTTTAAGCGGTCTTTAATTTAGAAATTACATCCTCAATTTGTTGCAGCAATGGTTGTCCGTCGTTTGTGATGATATAAGTGGTGAGGTTCATTTTTTTGGAATCGGGCCACTGATTTGCTATGCGCTGAAGCACCGCTTCCCGACTGATCAAATCTCTTTTTTGAACCCGTTCAATTCTTGTTTCAATGGGCGCCATGACCAAAACTGTAGCGTCAAAATCTTTGTAGGCTCCGGTCTCGAATAAAATGGCAGCTTCATTGAATATCAAGTCGGATGTTTGCTGTTGGGCCCAGACTTCGAAAGCTTTTCGAACCAAAGGATGCACGAGCGCCGTAACTTGGGCCTTCAATTCGGCATTCGAAAAGAGTTGTTGGGCTAAAAATGCCTTATTGAGTTGGCCATCCCGATAAATGGCTGGACCGAATAAATCTACCAATTGCTTTTGGAGTACTGGGTTTTCGTCATAAAGTCTTTTGGCTTCTTGATCCGAATAGAATACAGGATACCCCATCTTTGCTAAAATACCTGCCACGGTGCTTTTCCCCGATCCTATACCCCCGCTTAAGCCAATTCGTAACATGTCCCGAAATTAGGAAAAGAAAGTTGTAAATTTGTAGCATGTCGCAAAAAGAATGGTTCGCCACTTGGTTCGATTCACCTTATTATCATTTGTTGTATCAGCACCGCGATGACAACGAAGCACAGCTTTTTTTAGACAATTTGGTTCAGAAATTAGGCTTGCCAAGCGCATCACGTGTCTTGGATTTGGCTTGTGGAAAGGGCCGACACGCGCTCACGCTCGCACAAATGGGATTCCAAGT
Source organism: Cryomorphaceae bacterium (assembly GCA_021299335.1). Lineage (GTDB taxonomy): Bacteria > Bacteroidota > Bacteroidia > Flavobacteriales_D > Crocinitomicaceae > UBA952. Next base: position 18,334 of record JAJTGF010000018.1, on the reverse strand, counting down.
CGTTGGTGCGGACTTAGCTCCAAACAGTATTGCAGCAGCAAGGGCCCAAGCCGAAACCGCCGGCATCAAAAATGTCGCTTTTATGGTTCATGACATGCGCCAAACCATGGAGACCCCACCATTTGCTGCGGTATTCAATTTGTTCACGAGTTTCGGGTATTTCGATACTTTAGCCGAGAATCAAGCAGTCTGCAAATCCGTGGCGAATCTACTCCTTCCCGAAGGCTTATTAGTAATTGATTTTTTGAATGCAACCAAGGTCTGCGCTAATTTAAAACCCGCTGAGACCATTACACGTGAAGGGGTTATTTTTGAAATCCAGCGTTGGCACAACCAGACCCATATTTACAAGCAAATCGAAGTACTTGCCGCACAAGATAAAACCCAAATTGGTATCTTCACTGAACGTGTTCAGGCCCTCTCCAAAACCCATTTTGAGTCTTTGTTGGCACCAGATTTTGACATTATAGACACTTTCGGATCCTATGGACTCACTGCTTACGACGAAGAGTCCAGTGACCGCCTCATCATCCTTGCTAAAAAGAAACCATGAATTTTTATTTTGTTGAGCTCCTTCTTATTGCTTCTGTTGTTTTAGGCGGCGCGGTGGTCAGCTACCTCAATGCAACCAACAAAAATCAGTACACTAAATTGGCGCTTGCTTTCAGTGGTGGTTTTTTGTTGGCCGTTATTTTCCAACATTTGTTGCCGGAGCTATACGGTGCGCACCACGGTCATGCGCACGATGCGCACGAAGCTTTGCCCGTTTTTCAGGTGGGTGTTTTCATTTTATTGGGCTTTTTGGTCCAGTTGGTATTGGAATATTTTTCTGGTGGTATCGAGCACGGGCATGTGCATGTACATAAAGGTCAAGCCATGCCTTGGACACTTTTTATATCCTTATCGGTACATTCTGTAATTGAAGGGATTCCGCTGGGAAATATGCTGCAATTTGGCATGGAGCCTTCGAGTCAGGTGCCGGTCAATGAGAGTTTTTTGTGGGGGATTATTTTCCATCAAGTACCCGTAGCAATTGCGCTCATGACGCTATTGTTGGCCACTAAACTGAAGCGCAGCCATGCATGGCTGATTTTACTAGCCTTTGGCCTCATGACGCCTATTGGCGTTTTGCTTGGCTTAGGTATTACGACTGATCAATTAGGCATGAATGTGCAGCTGATTTTGGCGGTTGTGGTTGGGATGTTTTTGCACATCTCAACCACGATTATCTTTGAGACCACCGAAAATCATAAGTTTAACTTACTGAAATTGCTCAGTATTTTGCTGGGTAGCGGCTTGGCTTTGGGCCTGTTTTAAAACCTCTATTAGAAAGGGAGGTCGTCGTCGTCATCTGAACCAGCAGCGGTACCAGGTAGTGGTGCAGCACCCATGTCCATAGCAGAAGGCCCACTGCTCGGAATGCCAGACCCTTGACTTTGCCCTTGTTTTTCGATGCGCCAAGCCTCGATGGTATTGAAATATTTAACTTCTCCTTGTGGGCTAGTCCATTCTCGGCCTCTTAGGTTAAACGATACCTCGACGTTGTCGTTTGCCTGGAATTGGTCTAGCAAAGTGCATTTGTCTTGGGTGGCTTGAAAGAGGATATCTTGTGGGTACATTGAGGTGGTGTCGGTCACGACAAATTCGCGTTTTTGAAATTTGTCAGAGATGCGTTGGGTGTCTTGGATGACTTTGATGGTGCCGGTAAATTTAAACATGGACTTGTTGTTAGTTATTAAAAGATAAAAGGGTGAGCCAGGCTTCTTCTAGGTTGTTTTGAGCCAAAAGTGCTTTTGCTCTTTGGTGTAGCGCAGTTTCGAGAGCGCTGGCGTCGTGTTCTAAATCTAGAAAAAGCGAGGAGAGTTCGAGGAGCTTGTATTCATTGACATCGGTTTCGTTGGGTATCTGTTCGATGCCGGCTAGTTGCCCGAGGTCATTGGCGCTCAGGATGTGGCTGTTTTTGAGGTCTTGCGGCAAGGCGTCATAGCCAATACCACAAGAAGTGATGGGTTTTTTAACTTCAAACATAGAGGTGGTGTTGGCTCTGCAATACCAATCGCCGCCCATGCGGGCAACCAAATCTATTTTGTGTTGGTCAATGAGGCCCTGCTCATTGATTAAGTCTTCTTGAATATGCAACTGAACAACCTCGCAGATGATGAGGTTGCCTGCCCCGCCTTCTTGCCCGAGTTCGATGATTTGTTGGATTTTGCATTCGAACTGAACAGGTGCTTCGGCTACTCGGAATGGCGCAACTTTTTCTGAGGCGAGGGGTGTAAAACCCGCCTTGATGAATTCGTCGACTTCGGGTGCGTATGGCGAACTGGCCAAACTCATTTGGTGGACCATATTGTAGTTGACTACGTTAATGACCACTTCTGGGTGAGCTTTGGCGTTGTTGAAGGTGTCTTTGCTTTGGCCTGTTCTGCCAGAGCGCGCAGGTGAAAAAACGAGAATGGGTGGGTTGGCGCTGAAGACGTTGAAAAAACTGAAGGGCGCTAAATTGGGTTTGCTTTCTCGATCGATGGTAGATGCAAAAGCAATTGGGCGCGGGCCAATGGCGCCGAGCAATAATTGGTGCAAACGCTGAACGGTGAGGTCTTTGGGATCTAGGCTGAGCATACTGATTCAAAGTTAGCCAAAATTCGTAAATTGGCACTGTGAAATTACGGACAAGTCTGTGTTGTTTGTTACTTATTTTTTGCACGCAAATTTGCGCGCAAAATAAACGCAATGCCGACGGTCAGCGCCATGGCAAATGGGTCTTTACAGGTAAAGATTTTCCGAATAAACAGCTCCCTAAAACACAGAAAGTAGAAGAAGGCTATTACGTCAATGGCCGCAAAGAAGGCATTTGGACCAAATTCTTTGCCGATGGCGGCGTTCAATTAAAAGGAACCTACAACAACAACCGTCCAGAAGGCCCCTTCACGCGCTATTATCCCAACGGCAAAATCGCCGAGCAAGGAGATTTCAGGTCCAATGGCTACAAAGGTCTTCTTTTGCGCTACCACGAAAATGGGCAGCTTGCGTATCGCGCGAATTTCAATAACCAAGGTCAGGAAAGCGGCAAGGTTTGTTATTACCATCCGAATGGCAAGTTGGCTTTGAGTTATACGGTCAAGAATGGGCAGGTTCAAGGTCAGGTGGCGCGCTACAATACCAACGGCCAGTTGCTCACCTCTTTCGATGTAACGGCCGATGGCGAGGTTGGCAAACTGCACAAAGCAGCTGCTACGGCCACCGAGACCACACCCAAACCTACGACCGTTGCGAACTCAAATGTGTACCCGCCTCGTTTGTCAAACCCAAAAACCAAGGGCTTGCGTTTTGTGCCAAATGGCTACAATAAAGTCTACAATGAGAACGATGAAATTTGGATGGATGGTGAATTTAAAAACGGTCAACTTTACGATGGAAAAGTATACGACTACGACCAAGATGGCATCCTACAAAAGGTACGGATCTATAAATTAGGAAAGTATCATTCCGACGGGCAGCTCTAATCTGAAGCTTTTCCTTAATTTTACCCCCAAAATAACAACATGAAAGCATACGTTTTTCCTGGGCAAGGTGCCCAATTTTCGGGAATGGGTAAAGAACTCTACGAGCAATCTGAACTTGCCCGTTCGCTATTTGCTAAAGCAAACGATATTCTCGGTTTCGATATTCAAAGTATCATGTTTGAAGGCTCAGACGAAGCCTTGAAGCAAACGAACGTCACACAACCAGCCATTTTTTTACACAGTACCATTCTCGCTGCATGTCTCGGCGAACATTTTGCACCTGCCATGGTTGCCGGCCATTCTTTGGGCGAGTTTTCTGCCTTAGTGGCCAATCAAACTTTGTCTTTTGAAGATGGACTGCGTTTGGTGGCCAAGCGCGCCGACGCCATGCAAAAGGCCTGCGAAGCCGCCCCGAGCACAATGGCTGCCATTCTCGGCCTCGAAGACGATGTTGTGGAGCGCATCTGTGCCCAAATTGATGGTGTGGTGGTTCCGGCTAATTACAATTGTCCTGGCCAACTTGTCATTTCAGGTAGCCTTACTGCCATTGACGAAGCCTGTGCGCAACTGAGCGCTGCGGGCGCCAAACGCGCACTTGTCTTGCAAGTTGGGGGCGCATTTCACTCGCCACTCATGGAGCCTGCGCGCGAAGAACTCGCCGCAGCCATAGAAGCCACCCATTTTGCGCAGCCAATATGTCCAGTTTATCAAAATGTCAATGCACAAGCCGTAACAGACCCCGCTCAAATCAAAGCCAATTTGGTCACCCAATTAACCGGCGCCGTACGTTGGACGCAAATTATGCAGAACATGTTGGCAGATGGTTGTTCTGAGGTCATTGAAGTAGGTCCGGGTAAAGTATTACAGGGTCTTTTCAAAAAAGTAGATCGCGACATACCGACGAGCAGCGCAAGTATTTAATTTGCGTTTTGTGGAATTGTTAAGTTGACGGCATCTTTTAAGAAAACATGCTTATGAAAAACTTAATGATGGTGTGGATGCTCATGACGGCAGTAAGCACAGTTGCACAATCTGGAACCGGCGATGTCATCGGTACCTTCATCGATTTCAATACCCAACAACCTGTTGTAGGCGCCAAAGCCCTGATACGAGAGAATGGCCGCGTTTATTTAGCGCTGTCAAATGAAGAAGGCCGCTTTCGAATAGTTGGGGTACCCGCCGGAACTTACCAACTCATTGGTTGTTTTCAGAAAGACACCACCGAGAAAATAACAGTAGATGTTCCGGTAGAAGCCTATGGCAATGCAGGTATCGTTTATTTTCAAGGCAAAACACAAAATACCAAAGCAGTACGCGTCGGCGGTGGCCGTTATGAACAAGCGCGTATTCGCATTGGTGAAACACCCGTAACTACCCTTACTGCCAAAGAAATCAAGAATCGCCCAGATAAATTCAGCGTAGTGGACATGGTAGCGAACTCTAATTCCGATGTCAAAAAAGACGAAGATGGTGGCCTGATGTTTAGAGGTGCCCGCAAAGGCGACATGATTTATGTTCTCGATGGCATCAAATCCAATGAGGTTTTCAACGTGCCTAGTTGTGCCATTGGCCGCGTGACCGTCTATACAGGTGGTTTACCAGCCAAATATGGCGATACGCTTGGCGGCGCTGTAATTCTAGAAACAAAAAGTTATTTTGATCTTTACCGCGAGTGGGAAATCAATCAGCCTGAGTAAGTTCAGGTGCTTGCTCATAGGTAATCTCCCATAAAAACAGCCCCTGTGCGGGCACCGATACAAATGCCTCCGAACGGTCTTGAGCAGCAATAATGCCGGGCAGTTCGGAGGCTTTTATTTTGCCTAATCCCACCTCGACGAGCGTCCCGACAATAGCACGCACCATGTTGCGTAAAAAACGATTGGCCGTAATTTCAAAAAAAATGCCACCGTCATTGTTGTGCCATTTAGCGCTGTATACTTCGCAGATGTTGGTTTTGACATCTGTGTGTGCTTTGGCAAAAGAAGAAAAATCTTGTTTGCCCAATAGGTACTGAGCGGCCAGATTCATTTGTTCGAGATCCAAAGGGCTTTCTAGGTACCAGCTTTCGTGACGGGCAAATGGATTCTTATTTTGGTGGATGAAATACCGGTAGGTTCTTTTGTTGGCGTCGAAGCGTGCATGTAAGTTGGGGTCTACTTCCCAGGCTTTCTTGAAAGCGACATCGGGGGCAGTCATGCGATTGAGTTTGAAAACAAGTTGCTGCGGATCCCAAGTTTGGGGTAGGTCTGTATGCAGGAAATAATGGTGGGCATGCACGCCGGCGTCTGTCCGCCCGCAACCCACTACTTCTATGGTTTGGTTGCCGTGTAGTTTGGACAACGCGCTTTCAATTTCTTGCTGCACGCTTCTTGCGTTGGGCTGAATTTGCCAACCGTGGTATGCTGTGCCGTCATAGGAAAGTGAGATGAAATAACGTGGCAACGGTCTATTTTTCTGTGGTTTGTAGAATGCCAATAGGCGCTTCAAATAAGTTGTAGCTAAAAAGAAAATCAATTTCACTGACGCTCGCCCAAATCACTTTCTGACCATCAGCTGAGATTTGAAGATGTGTATCGTCAAGGGTGCTATTGACCACGGCGCCAAGGTTTTTTGGTGCAGACCAACCTTGCTTTTCTCTTTTACAGTAAAAAATATCGTATCCGCCCATTCCGAGGTGGCCATCTGATGCAAAAAACAAGAATTGCCCGTCTGGACTTACAAACGGCGTGGTCTCTCGACCTTCGGTATTGATGCCTTGCGGCAGTACTTCTATCTCCGGTTGCCAAATCCCGTTGATTTTTTTGGCCATGTAAATGTCTGTGGCATATTTTTCAGCTTGCCTGTCAGATACAAAATAGAGTTCTTCTACATAGGTAAATTCATCGATCCAAATGGTGTCCGTTTTGGTGGGTGCACCTTCAAAATAACTGGTATTGAGTCCGGGGATGTCAGTGATGATGCGTTTGTCGTCCCAGACGCCTGGTGTTTCGGCACTGAGTTCGAAAATGTCTGATCCTTGCGTGCTCGCCTCTTTTGACGCGGTGGTATTGAGTGTACCCAAGGCGCTGCGTTGGTCTGTAGCGAGGTAGGAGAGCGCATCGAAACCTTCGGTGTTGAGCAAGTCGTTATTGTTGTAATTGCGCACCCACAGAGCGTCGTTTTCGCTGGATTTTTCGGCTTGATAGATATCCTCAAAAAAGCGTTGGTCATCTGGATTGAGGTTGGCGCCTTTGGAGTCTGGGTTTCGTGTCGTAAAATACAGTGTTTGATGATCGGCAGACAGTATTGGCCCGTATTCGTCGTATTTGGTATTGAGTTCTCCGCCTAAAAGTTGACGCTGATTGCGAATGCCAGCTTGTGACACGGCAAAAAGACTTTGCTGTTCGAGCAATTGAAAACCCAGTAGCGTGTAATCTTTCTCTGATTTGATCATGCGCTTGGCCTGCGCACAATAATTTTTGGCATTTTCGGCATGGCCCAACGCCAATGCAATTTGCCCAGCTAAATATAAATGGTCTTCATTGGCCTCATTTGCGAAGAGTTTCAATGCTTTTGAGACGTTTTCTTGAGCGTTAAAATAAGAGCGCAAATCGAATTCGGTGGTGGCGAGCCAAAAATAGGCATTTGCATTCGTGGAGTCTACGGACACGGCTTGCTTAAGCAGCATATAGGCGTTGAAGCTTTGACCTTCATTGAAGAGCGTAACGGCATTCGCGACAATGCGTTTGGATTTGAGTTTGTCTTTTTTGGGAATGGCTTGTGAAAAGCTAAAGAAGGGGAGGAGTAAAAAAAAGAGGAGTGTTTTCATATGCTTGTGGTCTAGACTACAAAGTAAGTAAAACTATTAAAATCCATAACTTTGAATAAAGAATAGATGTCAACTATGTTTCGTTTGTTTTGGTGTTTGTTGGCCTTTTTGGTCTTCAATGCTTGTTCGGATAGCAAACCCCATCAGCAGAAAGAAGTTCCGAATTATTCAAACTGGACCACCCTTACCAAAGGAATGGAGTACCGTGAAATGACTGCTCCTGTCCAATCATTCATCGGCGATTCCAAATTGTCCATCTTGCGCTTAGATCCGGCGCAATTTCACTTTGATTTACTCGCTGCCAGCCAACACGATTCGCTGCCTCGTACGGTCGTGAAATGGGCCCAATCATTTGATTTAATGGTTGCTTTTAATGCAGGAATGTACGAGCAAGCCAAGCCGCTTCAAAGTAGAGCTTACCTTCAAAACGGGAAACACTACAACAACCCAAAGTTACTCGAGGCCTTTAACCTGATGTTGGCCTTGGGGCCCAAAAAAGGCCTGAATCGTTCCAATATTGAAGTGCTGGACCTCAGTTGTTCCGATTGGCGTCAAGAAAAGCATTGTTTCAAAGGATTTGCTCAAGGTTTGCGCATGCTTGATTGCAACGGGCAGCCTACTTATTGGCAGAAAAAAATTCAATCTTGCAGTATGCTGGTTGCCGCCGAAGACAACCAGGGTTGGTTTTATTTGATTTTTACCCGGTCCCCGTACACGCACAATCAAATGATAGATTTCATGAAGCAAATGCCACGCGGTTTGCACGATGCTATTTATTTGGAGGGAGGTCCAGAAGCGAGTCTTTATATTCATGTCAATGAACACCATATAAAGAAAGTAGGATCTTGGGTTTCGGACACCTGGGAAACCGATGACAACAAGCACTTTTGGCCTTTGCCAAATATCATTGGCATTCGAAAAAAGTAACAATTTATATTATCGAAGTCATAAAAATATATTATAATAAAACTACGATTCATAAATAGTATTGCTATTATTTTTGCAGCAAATTACTTTTATGGATCTTGTTGACCGTTTTCAGATTCCAGTTCTCGAAGAAATTGCCTTGCGCAATCCGCAAGCCACGCAGTTGGGTCGACGCATCATTGAGAATAGTATTGAAATGATCGATGAGCTGGGTATGGAGCAGTTCACTTTCAAGAAGCTTGCACAAGAAGCAGGTACAACCGAAGCTTCGGTTTATCGCTACTTCTCGAGTAAGCAAAAGCTTTTGCTCTATTTGATCAATTGGTATTGGGGTCGTTTGGAATGCAGGCTTATGCTTCAAACGCAAGGTGACAACCCAAAAGACCGACTCCTCAAGGCTTTGGACTTACTTTTGATTCCTCATCCTACTTCTCTATCATTTGCGCATGAAAAAAGCTTACAGCGGATTGTCATTCACGAAGCCTCAAAAGTTTTTTTAACCAAAGAGGTCGACTCAGACCACCGCACCGGGTTTCATCGCATCTATTTGGAAATTGTGAGCTACATTTCCGATTTAGTCAAAGCTTACAACCCCGATTGCCGCTATCCCGAAATGCTCGTCACCACTTTAATTGAGGGGAGCCATCAGCAGCGTTTTTTTGGTCAACATTTACCAGAGGTAACCAATGCATCAGAACAAGAGGATGCGGTTGCTGTTTTCTATAAACAATTATTCTTTAGCTATCTCGATCATGAACAAAGACGTAACTAAACCATTTGACCGTTTCTGGTCTATTCTCAAACCCGATAGCAAAGACATTCGGGATATTTATTTATTTGCTATTGTCGGTGGTATCCTGAGTTTAGGTTTGCCCCTCGGTATTCAGGCGATCATCAATTTTATTCAGGCGGGTAAAGTCAGCACCTCTTGGTTTGTATTGGTTGGCTTGGTTGTTTCGGCTATCGGTTTTACCGGCTATATGAACATCGCACAACTCCGCATCACGGAGCATCTGCAGCAGCGCATCTTCACCCGTTCGGCCTTGGAATTTGCCACGCGCATTCCCAAAATACAGCTAAGAGAGCTCTTGCAGCGCTACGCTCCCGAATGGACCAACCGATTTTTTGATACCCTTACCATCCAGAAAGGGGTCTCCAAATTGCTGATCGATTTCACGGCCGCATCTTTACAAATTTTGTTTGGCCTCATTTTATTGTCTTTTTACCATCCCTTTTTCATCATCTTTGGCTTTGCGTTGCTCTTGCTACTGGCTTTTATTTTCCGCATGACCGCCAAACGCGGCTTTGTCACGAGTCTAGAAGAGTCTAAATACAAATACAAAGTGGCCAATTGGCTCGAAGAGATTGCGCGCAATCGACTCACATTTAAACACCTCGGCAACAATGGCATCTTACTCAAGCGAACCGACACCTACTTACAAGGTTACCTCAAGTCGCGAGACGCCCATTTCAAAGTATTGGTTCAGCAATACATCTATCTCATTGGCTTTAAAGTATTGATCGCACTGGCCTTGCTCATCATTGGCGGTTTATTGGTACTCAACCAGCAAATGAATATCGGCCAGTTTGTAGCCGCAGAAATCATCATCGTATTGGTCTTGAATTCGGTAGAAAAGCTCATAGTCAGTCTGGAAATGGTCTATGACGTCTTAACAGCAATTGAAAAAATTGGCGAAATCACCGACTTACCGCTCGATACCCAAGAGGGCTTAACTTTAAGCGAAACTCCTGCTTTTTCAATTGAAATAGTGCAGCTTGAATACCAACCAAGTTGGGGCCAGCATCCATTACTTTCCAATTTGAATTGTTCCTTTCAAGCAGGCAAGTTTTATCATATTCAAGATTTCAAAGGCAATCAAGCGCAAGGTTTATTTATGATGATTTCAGCGATGGCCCTACCCAATAAAGGTCAAGTCTTGATCAATGGCATTCCCACTAGCAATCTTCAGCCAGAAAAGCTCCGCAGTCAAATATCGAGTTTGTCACACCATGATCAGCTCATTTACGGAACCGTTTTAGATAATATCAAAATGGGTCGCGATTACAGTCAAGAAGCAGTTACCCAACTTGCCAAAGAAACGGGGTTGGACCACTATATCTTAAGTTTAAATGACGCTTATCAAACGGTGCTCAATCCAGAATCGAGTACACTTGATCGCCAAATGGTGACGCTCATCATGTTGTGTAGAGCTTTGCTCTCGGAACCAGCCGTTTTACTCTGGGATACGCACTTGCACTATTTATCTGTTGAGCATTTGCAACATGTACTGACCTATATGCAAAAGAGTTACAAAGGAACCCTCCTTTTGGCGAGTATCCATGAGTATAATTTGGCCCTCATTCACGAAAAATTGAACTTATGTTAAACATATCTCCACGAAATCGCAATCAAATTGATACCGATGGTCTTGTGGCAACAGAAATGCTCAACAAGGCACCTCAAAAATTGCTGCGCAACACTATTTATGCGCTATTGGTACTTGGGTTCATCATCCTCTTATTGCCCTGGACTCAAAATATCCGTTCCAACGGAGAAGTACTGACCCTGCGCCCTGAACAACGGCCGCAAACTATTAACGCACTCATCGGCGGCCGCATAGAAAGGTGGTTTGTCAAGGAGGGTGATTTAGTGAAAAAGGGCGATACAATAATGTTCATTTCTGAAATCAAGGAAGGTTACTTTGATCCTCAGTTAGTAGGCCGCAGCGAACAACAGCTCAAGAGCAAAGAAATGAGCGTGGTTTCATATAGCGATAAAGTACAGGCCTTAGATAAGCGCATCGACGCCCTCATTGAGACCGGAAAACTCAAGGTACAACAAGCCCGCATCAAGGCCCAACAAGCCCAACTCAAACTTAAGGCCGATAGCATTGAAAACCAAGCCGCCACTGCTAATTATCAAATCGCCAAAGACCAATTCGAGCGTTTTGAAAAGCTTTACGAACGAGACCTCAAGTCTAAAACAGAAGTGGAAACCAGAAAAGTCGCCATGCAGCGTGCCCAAGCCGCGATGGTCAGTGCGCAGCAAAAGTTATTGCAGAGCCGCAATGACATCATCGATGCGAAGGTCGAACTGAATGCGGTTGAAACCAAATTTCAAGACGAGGTCTCCAAAGCCGAATCAGAGAAATTTACCGCACTCTCCAGCATGTACGAAGCGGAAATCGACGTGAGTAAAATGCAAAGTCAAGTGGCTAATTACTCTATCCGCAATGGCATGTACTATATTTTAGCGCCTCAGGATGGGCGCATTGCCAAAACTTTATCGAGCGGTATTGGCGAAACGATTAAGCAGGGAGCCGCTATTGCCACCATTATGCCTACAAACTATGATTTAGCCGTTGAAATGTATGTGCGCCCCATGGATTTACCTTTAATTGAAGTAGGGCAGCACGTCCGAATTCAATTTGATGGCTGGCCTGCAATTGTCTTTTCTGGATGGCCAAACACGAGTTACGGAACCTACGGCGGAACCGTTTTCGCCATCGACCAGTTCGCCAATGAAAATGGTGATTTTCGGGTGCTTGTATCGCCAGATCCGAAAGAAAAAACATGGCCAGAAGCACTGCGCGTTGGAGGGGGCGCTTATGCGATGCTCTTGCTCAACGATGTGCCTATTTGGTATGAGCTTTGGCGTAATGTGAATGGTTTCCCGCCAGATTATTACAAGGCAAAAGCGGCTTCAAATGCAACAAAATCCAAGAAAAATGAGCAATAAATGCGCCGTCCTCTGCTTTGTATTCGGAGCTATTTTAAATACTTGGTCTCAAGACTTGGTCATCAGGCCAGAGGCTTTCATGCTCCAGGTAATGGAGGGGCATCCGTTGGCCAAACAAGCCAAACTCATTCCCGAATTTGCCGAGTCCTATGTGCTCAAAGCCCGCGGTGGTTTTGATCCCAAACTCAGCTACGATTTATCCCAGAAGTACTATGGCAACAAAATGTATTACAGCCTTTCTGATGCGCAGCTCAAAATACCTACTTGGTATGGCCTGAGTTTTCAGACCGGACTCGAACAAAACCGAGGTACTTACCTAGATCCGCAGGGCCTTACACCTCAAAACGGTTTATGGTACGGTGGATTGAGTGCCAATTTGGGCAACGGCTTGCTCATCGATGAGCGCCGTGCTGAACTCCAAAAAGCCAATGTTTACCTGCAAAGTAGTCAGCTCGAACAGCGTTTGGCCTTGAACGAGTTACTTCTAGAAGCGGGCTATGCCTACTGGGATTGGTACTTGCAATTTTATTCGGGGCAAATCCTCAAACAAGCGTTAGAGGTAGGTGCAGTTCGCTTGGTGGCTATTCAGGGCATGGCTGAACTTGGAGACCGCCCCATTATTGATACGGTTGAGGCAGCCATTCAATACCAAACACGGGCCGCTGCATTTGCAGAACAACAAGCACGTCTCACGGCAGCAACTGCTTTTTTGAACCGTTACTTATGGAAGCCAGACGGCACGCCTCTTGAATTGAGCCCCAATGCCCAACCTATTTTGTCAGATTCGCTCAGCAACCAAGCAGCAAGGCCAATTTATACTGGTGCGGTAGACACGCTGGTGCAGCAGCATCCTTATTTGGGTCTGATCGATTACAAACTCGATGTCTTGGCGATTGAAAAACGTTACAACCAAGAACAGCTCAAGCCGCAAATAGAGTTGAAATATAATTTCCTCAACGAACCCATTCAGTACAACCCGTTGGCACAATTCTCAATCAATGATTATAAATGGGGAGTGGCCGCACAAATGCCGCTCTTTTTGCGCAAAGAACGCGCCACCCTCCAACAAACCAAGCTCAAAATGGAGCAAACCACATTTGAACGCCAAGATCGAACAGCGGAGCTCACAGCCAAAATGCTCGCTGCTCGTGCAGAATACCTTAACGCAAGCAAACAGCTGCAGATTTTCGTTCAAAATGCGGCGAGTACCCAGCAACTTTTGGCTGCTGAACTCAACTTATTTGATACAGGTGAAAGCTCTCTTTTCATGGTCAATATGCGAGAGAGTGCTGCTTTTCAGGCAGCCTTAAAAGTGATTGAATACCAAGCGAAGTGCGAGCAGTTGTGGCTCAAATGGGAATTCTTGCAAGCTAACCTAGTGAGATGATCCAATAGTACAAAGGCATCCCAAAAGCGATATTAAATGGGAAGGTAAGCCCGAGTGCCATTGGTATATACAAACCAGGGTCTGCTTTTGGAGCAGCCAAGCGCATAGCAGCTGGTACGGCAATATACGAAGCGCTAGCTGCCAACACCGCAAATACAAAGCGATTGGAAACATCGCTGGTCACAAATTGCGAAAGCCATGCGACGCAGATCCCGTTGAGCGCAGGTAACACAAGAGCAAAGGCTGCGAGCGCCCAGCCATGTGTTTTGAAAGATTGAATGCGTCTTGCGGTCGTCATGCCCATTTCTAGCAGGAACAGTGCGAGAAAACCCTTGAAAATATCGGTGGTGAAGGGCGCAATATCCGCTGCTTGCTTGCTATCCGATAACAAGCCAATGACCAAACTACCCATGATCATCAGCACACTGCCATTTGCAAGCGAATGCCTGAGTAGTTCGCGTAAAGAAAATTGCGTGTCGTTGTTTTCATATATTCTCAAGAGTAAGACGCCCACAATAATTGCCGGGAATTCCATGAAGGCCATGACGGCAACCAGGTGCCCGTTGAATGGAAGATTTTGAAGTTCCAAAAAAGACAACGCAGCTACAAAAGTTACGGCACTCACCGAACCATAGGCCGCTGCAATTGCCGCTGCATTTGAAACGCCAACGCGCTTGCGGATCAGAAAAAAGCTGTAAATCGGAATACAAGCTGCTATGCCCATGCCAAAGAGCAAGGACCAAAAAATCTCGGAAGTCCAGGCGCTGTGTTGGAGCTCTTGGCCCCCTCTGAAACCAATCGAGAAGAGCAAGTAGAGCGAAATAAATTTGAAACTAGATTCTGGAATTTCCAAATCGCTTTTGATCAGGACGGCAACAATACCGAGTAAAAAGAACAGTATAGTGGGGTTGCTGAGGTCGTGTGATAAAAAGTCTAAATTCATATTGTTGCTGGATTTTAAAGGAGGTTAGGGATTGCAATGCAGACAAAATTGTGGGTCTAGTTCTGTGAGGTCACTGCGCATTTTACTTTCTTCATAGTTGCAGGCAAGGCAGCTGTAAATTTCATTTGCATGATGATCAGTTGGCCTGCCACACCAACTGCAATGGAGGTGGCCACTGTACTTTTTAACCGAAAAATCGGGTTGTTGGCATTTTGGGCAGCAATTATGCATGCGCTTGATCAGATCAACGCCCGCTTCTATGATGTTTTTTTGACGCGTAGGGTTGAGGTGTGCACGCAAATCTGTCGCTATGTGCCATTGATGGTGTTTCTCTATGAGTTCCAAAAGTCTTTTACGATCAGTAATGCCCTTGTCAATTATTTCATCATTCAATTTATCCTTAAAGACCAAACCTTGAGCGCCAAATTCAATTCGTTCCAAGAAAGAGTCGAGTTCGTCAACGGCCTGGTAGCTTAAGTGCTGATCACAGACATCGAGGCTGGTACTGCGGCCATAGATTTCAAGCCCCAAATCTAAGTCGATGTAAATGAGCCATTCTTCGTTGACTGTCAATAGCGGAATTTGCGGATGCGGACCAAACGAACCCTCGCTGGCCAATCCTTGTCGCTGCTGGGCATAGCGCATACCTGCCAAACATTTCTCTTTTACCGTAGCTTTGGGTCCATCTATTCTGGGGGTTTTGCCACAGAAGGTTCCGAATGTGTCGGTGTCAAAACCTTCAGGAGTAAACAATGCGGTGCCAAGCGGTTCAAACAAGTGCTGTAAAATTTGTTCCTTACGATGCTTGGTGCTGAGCAACAACTGAGATGGAAACGCGACCATTAATGTGCAGTGTGGTGTTTGGATCTAAATTTTTGAGTTCTTGGATGAGTTGTCGTTTGGTTTGCTGAAGCTCGGCAAGTCTTTGTTCGGCATGGCTGTCGGGTAGTCCAAACATTTCTTGGTGTCTGAGTGTTTTCTTGGTATGGTATGCAATTTTCTGCTGAATGAGATTGCACAATACTTCCAAAGCTTCTTCTGGGTGATAACTACTCTGAATTAATTCAATTTCTTGTGTCATGTATTGATTTTTTTTGCAAATTTGGCACATTATTTGCATAAATAAATATATAATAAAGATATATCAAGCATAAATAAATATTATGAACTACACCCTTAACCAACTGCGCATCTTTTTAAAAATCGTCCAAAAAGAAAGCATCACCAGAGCCGCCGAAGCCCTCTTTTTAACGCAACCAGCGGTTTCCATTCAGCTCAAGAACTTCCAAGATCAGTTTGATATCCCACTCACTGAGATCGTCAATAAAAAATTGTATGTCACTGACTTTGGTCGCGAGGTAGCTGCCGCAGCTGAAAAGATTTTAGAAGAAGTCTATGCCATCAATTACAAAACCTCTCAATATAAAGGACAGCTCAGTGGCCGCTTGCGGATTAGCGTAGTCTCTACAGGGAAGTATATTATTCCCTATTTGCTTACTGATTTTTTGAAAACCCACCCGGGTGTCGAGTTGGTTTTGGATGTCTCTAACCGCGCCAACGTGACGCTCAATTTAGAGCGCAATGAAACCGATTTTTCGTTGGTTTCTGTGTTGCCTGAACGCTTGAATCTCGAAGAAATACCCTGCATGAAAAATCAGTTGTTTTTGGTAGGCAAAGAGCCGCTTACCCTTTCTAAAAAAGGTCCGTGGCACAAAGAACTCGAGGACATCACGTGGGTCAAAAGAGAAAATGGATCGGCCACTAGAAAAGCACAGGATGAATACCTCAGCAGCCATCAAATTCAGGTGCGCCGACATATCGAGCTCACGTCTAATGAAGCGGTAAAACAGGCACTTATTGCTGGCTTGGGTTATTCTATCATGCCGTTGATTGGCATTCGCAACGAATTACAGCTCGGGCAGCTCACTATTTCCCCTTTGCCCGACTTACCGTTAGAATCACAGTGGCGTATGGTTTGGCCAAAGGGCAAAAAACACAACGGAGTCGCTCATGCGTTCAAGACCTATTTAGAGCAAAACATGTCGGCTATTGTCGAGAAAAACTTTGGATTCATCGATGGGCTTGCTGCTGTTCCAAAATCCATGAAGTAACAAGCTGCATCAGTACGGGATCGAGGGTCTGTTCGAGGCTTGCGTATTCACTGAGGTTGCATTCCTTGCATTGCTGAAATAAATGATTGGCGCCATTTAAAACGTAAAAAGTACTTTTCATCAAGGACGCTGGCGTCATTCCTATTTTGAATCCTTCTTGATTCGAAAGCGCAGGGACCTGAACGTCTTTCGATCCGTTGATGACTAAAAATGGTAGGTTCAATTGCGCGAGATACGTTTTACTCTCAAAGGCCAAAAATTGGCGTGCCCATTCGTTGTTAAAGAAAGCATTCATTTGAACGAGTAAATCCGCTTTGCTCGCACCATTTAAAAGCACACTAGGGATGCTATCCCAAACTTGATCTAACCACGAACCATATTTTTTTTGAAAATCTTTGGCTGTTGTGCTTAGCGCTATTTCAGCACCTTTGCTATAAAGTCGTTGGTTCCATTGGCTTTCATCTTCCGAATAACCACTAGATTTTGGAATCAAATATTGTTGAGCGATCAACACCTCTTTTCCGTTGGTCCCGACTGCTGCAGCTTCTATAATTCCAGCAATATCTTTGCTTTGAACTGCCGCTCGCAAGGCCGTCATGCCGCCTTCGGAATGTCCGTAAACATATATGAGCGCTTGAGGATATTCCTTCTTGAAATATCGAATAATGGCCACTAAATCTGTTGCAAAATCTACCTGGGTGGCGCTTTCAAATTTCCCATTTGATTTACCTACACCTCTGTCGTCGTAGCGGTAAGAGGCAATGCCGTTTCTGCCCAAATGATCTGCCAAGACCCAAAATGGTCGGTGGCCTAAAATTTCGCAGTCGCGATCTTGGGCACCTGAACCCGAAACTAAAATAACCAAAGGAAAAGCACTCGTTTTTTCAAATTCGGGTAAAATGAAAGTGCCCGATAGCTTCATTTTTTTCGAGGTGGCAATGTTTATTTCTTGTTCTGAATAGGGGAAGGGGGCTTTCGGGTCCTGAATTTTTCCTTGCACAGCTCTCACGTTCTGAACTTCCTTGTAAAAAACGGCCTTCCAAGTCAGACCAGATTGAGCCATTGTCCCCACCAATGAATCACCCTGGAGTTTAGCAGCGTAGTTCAGACCAATCATTTTCCAACTGA
Organism: Cryomorphaceae bacterium; assembly: GCA_021299335.1. Taxonomy (GTDB): domain Bacteria; phylum Bacteroidota; class Bacteroidia; order Flavobacteriales_D; family Crocinitomicaceae; genus UBA952. The sequence goes on along the minus strand of JAJTGF010000018.1, from coordinate 785 downwards.
ACCACAAGCTGTCGCTAAACAATGCGTAGTCTTCCATGGTTTGTGGTTTGAGTTTGGGCTGATCCGGAATAGAGACGGAGATAGAGCCATCGCGCCCAATACCTTCAATCTGTAAATCCATCAAAAGAGATTTACCCGCAACCTGAAAATTACTGTGCCATGTGCCTTGAATTTGTGCGTGGAGGGTTCCGCAAATCAAAGAAAGAAGTGTAACGAGTAAAAGAAGATGGAGCTTCATATTCAAGTTTTTAAAGGTCGATGAGCAAATTATTTTCTAGAAGTTAGTTTAAATCATCAATTCAAATCATCAATTTGAAATATATTCCGGAAACAAAGAAAGAATCCCTTCTTCAGAAGCAGCGCAAATTCCCCTTTCGGTGATGAGGCCGCTCACCAAACGCGCAGGTGTTACGTCAAAGCCGTAGTTGGCTGCAGGTGTGGTTTCAGGGCAAATGAGCACGGGTTCAATTTTGCCAGCTGCGGATTTCCCAATGACGTATTTGACTTCATTTTGATCGCGTTCTTCGATTGGAATTTCCTTTAAGCCGTCTTTAATGGTCATGTCGAGGGTAGTCGAAGGCAACGCCACATAAAATGGAATGTTGTTGTCTTTGGCTGCAAGCGCCTTCAGGTAAGTGCCAATTTTGTTGGCGACGTCTCCATTTCTGGTGGTGCGGTCGGTGCCCACAATGACGAGGTCTACCATACCGTGTTGCATGAGGTGCCCACCGGTGTTGTCGACAATTACGGTGTGGTTTACGCCGTGGCGCGTGAGTTCGTAGGCA
>JAJTGF010000017.1 GCA_021299335.1 Cryomorphaceae bacterium | reverse complement strand
GCGATTTCTCAACTCAATTTAGGCGGCGGTAAGGCTGTGATCATTGGCGATGCCAAAACCATGAAGTCAGAAGCTCTTTTCAGACGTTTTGGTCAATTTGTCAACACGTTGGCAGGATCTTATATTACTGCCGAAGATGTCGGTATTTCTCCGGAAGATATGGTACATGTGAGCAAAGAGACCAAGCACGTTGTTGGTTTGCCAGGCAAAAGCGGCGATCCATCACCTGTAACTGCCTTTGGTGTGTACATGGGCATGAAAGCGGCTGCTAAGCACCAATTTGGTTCAGATTCACTCGTAGGTAAAAAAGTGGCAGTTCAAGGAATTGGACACGTGGGGGCCTATTTAGTGGATCATTTGGTGGCCGAAGGCGCAGTAGTGACCATCACTGATATCAATGAAGCGGCTCTTCAAGCGCTGCATGCCAAACATGGTGTTGCAGTTGTGGCAGCAGACAAAATATACGACGTGGATATGGACATCTACGCGCCATGCGCGCTCGGCGCAACCGTCAACGACGACACCCTTTCTCGCCTCAACTGCAGCGTCATTGCAGGAGCGGCCAATAATCAGCTCAAAGAAGAGCAAAAGCACGGTCAAATCCTGATGGAAAAAGGCATCATTTACGCACCAGACTTCGCGCTAAACGCCGGAGGTGTGATCAATTGTTTTTCTGAAGTAGAGGGGCTATCGCTCGAGTGGGCCAAACAAAAAGCTGAAGAAATATATACTACCATTGACCGCATATTAATGCGTTCTCAACAAGAAGGGATTCCAAGTTATCAAGTTGCCAATCAGATGGCAGAAGAACGCATTCAATCAAAAGGAAGCCTCAACCGTTAATATGCTCAACAGAAGACACCTCAGAATCAAAGTTTTACAAGTTCTTTATGCATTTTTTCAAGGGCACGAAGAAGATGCGCATAAAGTAGAGAAAGAACTATTGCTTTCTATTGAACGCATGTACGACATGTACTTGTATTTATTGTTGGCGCTCCCGGAGCTACAACGCGCTGCCCAGAACAGACAGGCTGAGCTCAAGAAAAAAATGCGTCCAAGTGAAGAAGATCTTAATCCAAACATGAAATTTGTAGACAATCAGGTGATTGCGCAATTGGCATCTCATGCCAATCTCTACAAATTAGCAGAACAACGCAAGGTCAACTGGCTCGGTGCCGAAAACCAAGAAATGTTCAAAAAAATGTACCTGCACCTCATGGACACCGAACTTTATTTTGAACACATGAACAATGGGTTGGAAGGGCAGGAAGAAGACTTAGCTTTTGCGCTGCACGTGTTCAAGCAAGAGGTTGCAAATGCATCTTTATTGCAACATTTCTTTGATGAGAAGTCAATTTACTGGACCGACGACCTCGATTTATGTGCCTCTATGGCGATAAAGACAATCAAGTCTTGGAAGGTGGGGCAACCCATGGATATCATGCCGCTTTACAAAGCAGATGACGACGAAAAAGAATTTGTTTTAACCCTGCTCCACAAGACGATACAAGCAGACGCGCAGCATCAGGAGGATATCCTCGCGCTTGCCGATAACTGGGAGCTAGACCGCATTGCTAAGATGGACATGCTGCTCTTGAAAATGGGGCTCACAGAATTGCAATTTTGCAGCAGTATCCCGACAAAAGTGACACTCAACGAATACATCGAGATTTCTAAGTTTTACAGCACGCCTAAAAGCAATGTATTCATCAACGGAATCCTCGATAAAGCCATTTCCAAACTCACTGAAGAAAAACGCATCCAAAAAGTAGGGCGCGGCCTTTTAAACTAAGTACTATGAAATTACTTTCCGTTATTTGTATCGGATTTGTGTTGCTCTTTGCCTGCAAAGAAGACCGAAACGTTGAAGTTGGTGCACAAACCAGTATGGTTTTCAAAAGTACCGTTTACAATGCAGGCACCGTCTATAAAGGCGAAGTGATCAGGGCAGTTTTTGAAGTGGAAAATACCGGTGACCACCCATTAGTTTTTGGTGAAGTAAGACCTTCTTGCTCATGTACGGTAGCTAAAAAACCAAATAAACCGCTCATGCCTGGTAAAAGCACCAAAATTATTGCAGAGGTCAATACGGCCGACCTTCATACCAAAAGAATTCACAAGGTAGTGACCGTCATGACCAACACTTCCCCAAATATTACCCCATTGGAAATCAAGGGAAGGATAAAATAAGTACATTTGTAACCTAAATAAAAAACACAAACATGTCAGGAGGAGGAGCAAATCAGTTGGTAATGATCGTTTTAATGATCGCTGTCTTTTACTTTTTTATGATCCGTCCGCAAATGAAAAAGCAAAAAGAGCTGAAAAAATTCCGTGAAGGGCTCAAAGCGGGTGACAAAATCGTTACCATTGGCGGTATACACGGCAAAATTTTAGAAATCGCAGACAGTACTGTACTCATTCAATCAGAAGGCACTAAATTGCGCATCGAGAAATCAGCGGTATCATCTGCTATGGAAGATACCTTACAAGCTAAGTAACATTACGGGGATGTAGCTCAGTTGGCTAGAGCGCTTGACTGGCAGTCAAGAGGTCGTGGGTTCGAATCCCATCTTCTCCACACAAAAAAGCCTTGCATTGCAAGGCTTTTTTTATTTTAGCATTATGCAACTTACCAAGCTCAACGCAGACAGTTCCTGGATGTTCTATTTTGATGGGCTTCATGTGCTCGTTGATCCTTGGTTTACGGAGTCACAAGTAGATTTTCATCCTTGGTTCAGTCGGCAATTTCACATCGATGAACAACCAAGTGTTGCGGCGATTCCAAAGCCTGACTATATTTTTATCTCCCATCGCTACACAGATCATTGCAATCGCGAAACTTTGTTGCAGCTCGATGCAAATATACCGCTCATTGCGCTGCAAAGTATTTTAAAGAAGATAGAGGCATGGGGGCATTTTAAAAAATTAATACCACTTTCTGAGGCGCCTTTGGACATTCAGCTTGTTGCAACGCGTCAAAATTTAGTTCACAAGGCCTATCTCGTCACTTCGTCATCTGGCAAACTGCTTTATGCACCTCATGGCGCTCAATTAAAGCAAGAATGTGCTGCTGAAATAGTGATTGCTTCTACGTTGCGCTATGAATTACCCATCTTTTTGGGTGGGGTCATTAACTTAGGATTAAAGGTGGCACTGGATTTAAAAGAAAGCGTGAGGGCCAGACACCTCTTGTGCACGCATGCAGAAAACAAAAGGGCAGAAGGTCTGGTTGCCTTACTCGCTAAAAAGAAGTTTCAAAAAAATGCCGGCATAACCTACTTAAATCCAGGAGAAACTTTCTCGTTTGATCTTAGCGAAATAAAAAACTAGGGTTTGAAACGCAAAAGTGAGCCGTCGGCGAGGCTGGCGTAAATATATATGCCGTTGAAAGTCATGCTGAGTGCATTTACTTCAAATAATTTCTTCCACGTTCTGCCATTGTTTGTACTGACATCTATTCCGTTTGTTCCACAAGCGTAGTAGTTATTGCGAGCCATTATTACACAGGAGCGGTAGCCTGTAGGTGCTTTCTTTGGTGCCTTCCAAGTTATACCGCCATCAATTGAATAGAAGCAGGTATTTTGTGCTAAGTTTGGCTTGGTATAATCACCCCCAACGGTCATGATTTGTTGTTCGTTTTTGACGTGCAGCGCATAAGGGCCGCAAGTAGGGCAAGACGGATAGGGAATTGCGCTGGTGTTCCAAGTGGCTCCTTGGTCGGGTGAATGAAATAACCTGGATGTCAGGCCACCCGATACAAAATAAAAATGCCCGTTGCGTATCTGATTCGTTTGGCCACTAGCGGCATAGGCGGCTTCTCCTTCATTTGCGCTTGCTTTTGAGGCCGTAGCTTGCCAATGCTGTCCGTAGTCTGTGGAGTAAAAAGTACTGAAGAAGCCATCAATGGGGTCGCCGAGCAGAAAAACTAAATTTTCTTGCACGCAAATGCCATCTAAAAAAAGTGCACTTCTTTTATTGAGTGGATAGATGAGTGTATCTACCTGCAGCATTTTATCGAGCAATACGATGCCGCTAGAATCATGGCTTTGTAAGGCGATAAAGCCCTTTTGCGTCACTGCGATATCGCGAATTTCCTTGAGTTCGGCACCTAATTTTTCTTGGCTTAATACTTTGCCGTTTGGATCGTGTAGGCGTATGACTGCCTCGCTTGATCCGCTCAGCATTTGCCGGTTGGGAAGGGTAATCAGGGCTCGTTCATGTTCCTTATTGCTCACTTTAGGAAAATAAATTTGTGTCTGGCTGTAGGCTAGATTCGAACAAAAGATGATGCACCAAAATTTACGCATTCCTTCTGAATTTCTCTTCAAATCTGGATTTTAGCATTTGAAGTTGGTTGTGCCAATTGGCGGGTTGTTGGTGTTTCCAGCGCTTATGAGACCAAAGCCAACGCGTAGGGTTATCTTTGATTTGTTGTTCTAGTTTTTGGACATGCATTCGTGTTAATTCTTGATAATGAAGTGTTTTTGAATCTTTAACCAATACTTTAATATTTACATTGTAATACCCTCTTTTAGAATGTTTTATATCTGCAAAAACTACACTGCAATTAAATTTATTGGCCATGTATTCAGGTCCAAAAATGACGGCTGTATTTTGATGGAGGAATGGAATCCATAAGCACTCCGTTGGTGAACTTGGTGCTTGATCGGCCAAGACAAGAACAACAGGGTTCTTGGCTTCAAATGCTTCTTGGTAATTTTGTGCGTGAACAACTTTCAAACCAAAACGCTCACGTCTTTCGGTTAGTTTTTGATTCCAAAATGGGTGACTCAGCGGCATACCAATACCGTAACTCGGTTGTTTGAACCATGAAGTCTGAGCCGTGATGAGCCATTCCCAGTTGTTGTAGTGGCCAGCAACTAACAGAATAGGTTTGTTTAAGGCTTTGATTTCTTCCAAGATTTCGGGATTCTCAAGGTGCATGCGCTCCATCAATTGTTTTTTGGAAATACTCAGGTTTTTAACGGATTCAACAAGGAGGTCTGCGAAATAGCGGTAAAAGTCTTTTCGGATTTGTTTTCGTTCTTCGTTGGATTGATTTGGAAAGGCAATCTGTAAGTTTTGATCAATCACTCGCTTGCGGTAAGGAAGAAGCGTACAAAAGAGGATAAATAAGAAATCTGCCAAAACGTATAGTATCCGAAGTGGAAGATAGGATAGGGGTAGTACCAATCCGTAATAGAGCAAGGCGCCGCTTAAAATTTGTATTTGTCTTGCCACCATTTTTTGATTTGTTGGGCGATTTCTTGTTCTTTAGGGCTACTTCCAGAATGAAAAAAGTTAGTGCCGACGAGTTGTTCGGGCAAGAACTCTTGGGCATAAAAGTTGCCCGGATGATCATGGCTGTATTGGTAGCCATCACCGTAACCAAGTTCTTTCATGAGTTTGGTTGGGGAATTGCGCAGCGCAAGGGGCACGCCGAGGTTGCCTGTTTGCTGGACAATCTGCTGGGCTTTATTGATGGCCATGTAGGCTGCGTTTCCTTTGGGTGAACTCGCTAAATATAACGTGCATTCGCTCAGGATGATCCTGGATTCTGGCCAGCCAACGTTTTCAACGGCCTGAAAACACGCGTTGGCAAGTAGCAAGGCATTGGGGTTGGCCAAGCCGATGTCTTCTGCGGCTAATATGACCAAGCGCCGCGCTATGAATTTGGGGTCTTCGCCGCCTTCTACCATTCTAGCTAGCCAATAAACAGCTGCATTGGGGTCGGAGCCCCTGACAGATTTGATAAAAGCCGATATGATATCGTAATGTTGTTCGCCATCTTTGTCGTAGCTGGCAAGGCTTTGCTGAGCATTGGCCAAAACGACGTCATCGGTGATGTCAATTTCGGTCTGGCCCTGAAATGTACCAATGATGATTTCAAAAACATTGAGCAGTTTGCGGGCATCTCCGCCCGAAATTCGCAGCAGGGCATTGGTTTCAAGTAAGGAGATCTTCTTTTTTTGAAGATGATGGTCTTCCTTAATGGCCCTTTCTAGTAGCGTGATGATGGAAAAGCGATGGATTTCATCGATAAAAAGGATGCTGCCTTGAGGGCTGAACATGCCGCCACCCTGAACTTTAGCAATGACCTCTCGCACATCCTTGACACCGCTGGAAATGGCAGATAGGGTATGAATGGGTCGATTGAGGTGTTGAGCAATGAGTTGAGCGAGTGTAGTTTTGCCTACGCCAGGAGGGCCCCAAAAGATCATGGAGGGAATGACGCCGGCGTCCAGGGCTCTGCGCAAAGAGGCATTTGGCGCCAATAAATGCTGCTGACCAATGTATTGATCTAGTGTCTTGGGACGCATGCGTTCAGCGAGCGGAGCATTCATTACCCAAAGATAAGCAAACTAATTTTAGTATCTTCGTGGCAAAACAGATTGAATGAACGTCTATCTTGACAACGCCGCCACCACACCCGTTGCGCCAGAAGTAGTAGAAGCCATGATTCCAGTGTTGTTTCACACCTTTGGAAATCCGTCATCTACACATGCCTTTGGTCGCCAAGCCAAAGCCCTTTTAGAAAATTCAAGACGCAGTATTGCGCAAGCGCTGCATTGTGCGCCTTCTGAAATCATATTCACCTCAGGGGGCACAGAAGCCGACAACATGGCTTTGCATGCAGCAGTTACGCAGCTGGGTGTCAAGCGCATTATCACAAGTGCAATTGAACACCATGCAGTTGGTCATACAGCCGATGCCATAAAAGATTCAAATGGTATTGATGTTGTTCACCTTTCACTTGATTCAAAAGGCAATGTCGATTTACAAGAGCTTGAAACCTATTTACAAGACGGAACACCCACATTGGTTTCGTTAATGCATGCCAACAATGAAATTGCAACGCTGCTACCATTAGCCGAAGTTGCGCAATTGTGTCGCCTTTACGGAGCTTATTTTCATTCTGATACTGTACAAACAATGGGGCACTATCACTTCGATCTTGCTTCACTTGACATCGATTTCATTACTTGTGCAGCCCATAAATTTCATGGTCCGAAAGGCATTGGATTTTTGTATGTCAATAAAAAAACGCGCGTCAATCCATTGATTCATGGTGGCTCCCAAGAAAGAGGTTTGCGTGGAGGCACGGAAAACATCGCAGGTGTAGTAGGTTTGGCAAAAGCCATGGAATTGGCCTATACAGACTTAGAGGAGCATCAGCAACATGTTTGGGGGCTTAAAAGCTACATGATGACCCGTTTGCAAGCGTTGTTTGCAGATGTGCGCTTTCATGGCGAAACGAGTTTTGAAAAAGCACTTTACACCGTATTGAATGTCTGTTTACCAGCAACGCCAAAAGCTGGTTTGTTGCTTTTTACGCTTGATCTGAAAGGAATTGCGGTAAGCGGCGGTTCGGCGTGTACTTCCGGCGCGACCAAAGGATCACATGTATTAGAGGGTATTGGTGCCGATATGAGTCGTCCGAACGCGCGCTTTTCTTTTTCGCGTTATACCACTAAAGAAGAAATTGACTACGCTCTCCAACAATTACAAGAAGTCTATCAAAAGAATTTGTAAATTCAAGCTATGCAAGCGCGGCCCAAAGTATTATTTATCTCGAGTTGGTATCCGACCTCACTCAAGCCAACTGAAGGCAACTTTGTCCAGCAGCATCTTTGCGCAGCGCAAATTATTGCTGACGTCGCGCTGGTTCACGTTGTCTTGAGTACCTCGCACCAAGAAACCACCCACGAGACAAGACAAGTGCCCTACGAAGAGCATGTCGTCTATATTCCTAAAAATGAACGCTTCATCATTGGCCTGTTTGTCAACTATTTCAAGATTTTCAAGACCTATTGGAACTTGGCTACTCAGACCCAAATTGGCAAGCCAGACCTCATTCATGCCAATGTATTGTATCCAATTGGTTTTATTGGTCTCATGCTCAAATACAGGTGGCGCATTCCATTGCTTTTCACCGAACACTGGACTTGCTACCATGAATACGCCCAACCGCAACCAAGTCGCTGGCAGCAGTTCTTTTTGCGCTGGATTGCCAAACGTGCCAATTTAATTCTTCCCGTATCGCTCGATTTAGCTGCTGCTATGCAGCGTTTTGGCATAACAGCACCCATGAAAGTGGTGCCTAACGTCGTTGATCCAAGTGTATTTAAATTTCAAGAAAAGCGCGCAAGAGGTGTTTATCGCTTTGTGCACATCTCTTCTCTAGATCCCGAACAAAAGAACTTCCATTTGTTGGTCCGCGCATTCTATAGACTCAAGAAACAACAGCCCAAAATTGAATTACATGTTGTGTCCGATGGCGATTTTCAGGCCTATAGTGCTCTTTTGAAAGGTTTTGAATTTGCTTCTTCTATTCATTTTCATGGTCAGCAAGATAGCGCTGGAGTCGCTGCTCTTTTGCAATTTGCAGACGCGCTTGTACTCAGTAGCCGTTTCGAGAACTTACCTTGTGTCTTGCTCGAAGCGCTTGCAACGGGTACGCCAATGATCTCAACCAATGTAGGTGGCGTAGCCGAAATTGTGCATGCTGGCAACGGTATTCTCATTCCTTCCGAGGATGAAGCAGCATTAGTGGCTGCTATGCTACAAATTCAACAGAACCATTATAACGGGCAAGAAATGCAGCGCGAAGCCCATCTTAAATACAGTCCAACAGCTGTCTCAGGTCTATTCCTAGAGGCCTATGAATTGGTGCTCAACAAGGATGTGGCGTAGTATTTTTGGCAACTTTGGCATTAGGGTGTTGTCGGCACTGCTTAATTTAGGATTGGTCATTCTTTTTTCTCAGCTCACCGGTGCTATCGGTAAAGGTGAACAAAGTTTGCTGCTGACCTCCATTGCTATTCTGACTATTTTTGATTCTTTAGTGGGTGGTGCGGCGCTCGTATACCTATCGTCGCGTTTTTCTTGGCTTGGGCTTCTTGGCGCTTCCTATATTTGGATCGTCGTGATCAGTTGCAGTGCGTTTGTCACCTTGTTTATGCTCGATGTTTTTACCTTGAACTATTTATTTCATGTGGTCATGCTGAGTGCGCTGAGTGCAACTTCAGCAGTACACGCATCTTTGTTGCTCGGACAGCAACGTTTAAAGATGTATAATTTGATCACGATCTCCATCCCTTTGCTTACGTTTCTAACATGCATGGCACAATGGTTTTTGTTCAATCAATTGAATTATCAAGTTGCCCTGTATGTAGCTTTTGCAAGTTCTTTGATCATTAGTATTGTAGGTGTGCTCAGGTTTTTTCCGGCGACGCAAACCATGGGACATTCATGGCTTTCTATTTGGAAAAATATGTTTACACTCGGTTTTTACAATCAGTTAGCGCACGTTACGCAATTACTAAGTTTTAGAGCAAGTTATTACATTTTGGAACAGTACAAAGGCGAAGCCGCGGTTGGGGTCTTTTCAAATGCGAGTTCAATTACAGAATCTATCTGGCTCATTGCTACCAGTATTTCTTTATGGCAGTACGCCGTCATTTCAAATGCCCAAGACCAAAAATACACCATTCAATTGACCGAAAAACTGACCCGATTTGGCATGTTGGCCGCTTTAGTAGCTGTTGTGTTTTTCTTGTTGCTTCCACCATCTTTTTATCAATTTGTTTTTGGTCCAGATTTCGGTAGCTTGCAGTCGCTGATGTGGTTTTTAGCTCCGGGTGTTTGGGTTTTTACCTATGCTTTGGTAGTGGGGCATTATTTTTCTGGACACGGACGCTATGTAGTGAATGCAGCAGCTTCTGGTGTCGGCTTGGTGTTGAGTCTTAGCATTTCATGGTTGCTGATTCCGCAATTGGGTGCGCTGGGTGCCGCAATAGCCGCAAGCCTGTCTTATTTGGCCACGAGTCTGGTGGTGTTGTATTATTTTTTGAAGGATGGCGCTTCTTTTTCGCTTTTTCCAAGTAGAGCGGAATTCAAGCAATTATTTACACAAATGCGCATGATTTGGCGCAAGTCTAGCTATGAATAAAGTCAGTAAGTTACTCAAAGCAATAAGGCTGATCTTACAAAGGCCAGCACTCTTAAACCTTGTGCTCAAGGATGAAGCGGTCTTGAAAGCCAACTTTCAAAAAGAATTTCCTGGGCTACAATTGCAAGAAATGGACATGTTTTTGTGGCCTGAGGCTGCGGCACTGCGCATCACGCCCTATGCATTTCTTTCGGGTTCTTCAATGGTGACTGATTTTGCGTTATTGCAATTGTTGTGTCGTCGATATAAAGTAGCAACCTATTTAGAGATCGGGACTTGGCGCGGCGAAAGCGTGGCAAATGTGGCGCCGTTTGTTAGCGAAGCATTTACCTTGAATTTGCCTGATGAAACGCTGCGTCAAATGGGTCAAAATGAAGCTTACATCCAATCACATCGTTTCTTTTCTAGCCAACTGAAAAATGTAACGCACCTTTTTGGCGATTCAGCCACCTTTGACTGGACACCATACCAGCAAAAATGCGATCTCATTTTCATTGATGGAGACCACTCCACAGAGGCTGTTCAAAGAGATACCCAAACGGCGCTGCAATTGCGCAAATCAGAAAATTCTATATTGGTTTGGCACGACGCGAAAGCAGACGGAGAGTATCCTCGATACGAGGTGCTTTTAGGTATTTACCGCGCTTTACCTCAAGAGCTACACAGTAAACTATATTTGGTCAAGCATGCGTTGTGTGCGGTTTATTTGCCAGATGGGGCAGAGGCAAGTCATATTGCGCTCAATGCCTTGCCCACTCGCGCTTTTGAAATCGAGTTAAAAAATATAAATCTTTAGTCGAAGTATTTGATATCAAACTGCTCAATCCAAATTAGATAGCAAGCATATCTAAATACAAAGTTTTGTTCAACAGCATATTTTTCATCGCTAAAAATACGCGGCATACTCAGCATTAATTTCTCGGAATTCACGATGCCGCTCTGATCTAAATTTACTTTTTCTTTGATGAGATTTTGCCAAAAATCGGCTGTCTCCATAAGCCATTGACTTTCTGGTACAGAGAAGCCTTTTTTATCGCGCCTCCAAGAAATGCTTTGCGGTAATGCGCCATCTAAGGCTTTGCGCAACGCAAATTTAGACCAGCCATTCTGGATGAGGTAGCTGGCGGGTAAGGAGCGTGCGAGCGCAAGTAAGTGTGTGTCGTCGGCAAATGGTGTCCGCGATTCGATGCTGTACTGCATAGAACAGCGGTCTTCCCATCTGAGTAAGCTTTTTAATTCATGACCATGGCAATATGCTGCTAAGTGATCCTGAAGTTTTTGAAATCTTTTTCTTTTGATTAATTTGAATGGGCTCAGGTAGCATGCATTTGGATGGCTTCTTTTTATTGCCAATAATTGAATCTTCGTAGGCAGATAACTCAATAAATCTTTGCCCCATTCTTTCAACACATATTTTTTGGAACTTGGCGAGTTGCTGAGTTGCTTCCATTCTTGATGAAAAAGCCGAAATTGCCCAGTCCAGAATAGTTCTTTTAAAAATGTTGGATAAAATACTTGATAACCCGCAAAGAGTTCGTCTCCTCCCTGACCATCTATTAGGATTTTGATGCCTTGCACCGCTGCACTTTGCATAACACTGCTCTGCGCAAATGTGCTCGTGCTCAGCAAAGGGATATCTTGATGGTAAACGAGTTTGGTTAGCGCCTCAATCAGCGCTTCACTTGATAACTCAGTAGTATGCCAATGAGCTTTGGTTTGCTCAATCATTTGTGCTGCCCAGTTGCGCTCGTCTTGCGCAGAGTCGTGAACAGCTGTAAAGGCGTGCATGCCAGCTGAAAGCGAAGCAACTGCATTTTCTTGTTGAATTTCAGTTGCCAGATAGAGTAGGCTACTCGAGTCAAGGCCACCTGACAAACAAAAGCCCAGCGAAACATCAGCGCGCAACCTCAGTTTTACAGCGTTTTTCAATGTTTTCCTGAGGTCTTGAGGCTTGTATTGCACTGCTATTTTTTCCGGAAAATAATAGCGCTTAATTTTTATTTTTTGCGCACTCAAATTGTAGTTTAGTACATGCCCAGGCAGTAATTCAAAGATTTGTTTGAAAAAACCTTCTTCCTCTACTTCAATTTTTGAGCCCGAAAAATAGTCTAGAAGCGCTTTTTTGTTGGCCGTGGGTTGGTAACTGGGTAGGCTTAGGATGCTTTTGAACTCGGAGGCAAAGCCAAAATGCTGCTCGTTATTCAAGTAATAAAAGGGCTTGACGCCGTAGGGGTCTCGGGCACAAAATAAGTGCTGTTTTTCAGTATCGAAAATCGCAAAGGCCCACATGCCGTTCAATTTTGAAAGGCAAGCTTCGCCCCAATATGCATAGGCCTGAAGCAAAACCTCCGCGTCTGAATGGCTTTTAAAAATTGCTCCGAGCGCACTTAACTCTTCTTTGAGCTCGAGGTAATTATAGATTTCTCCATTGAAGCTCAACCAGTAACGCTCAGCAAATTGCATTGGTTGAGAAGCGGCGAGGGATAAATCGATAATGGATAGGCGGCGGTGGGCCAAGCCGAAGTTTTCGGCATCAAACCAATGAAGACCCTCGCCATCAGGCCCTCGGTGTGAGAGTTTTTCGCTCATTGCAAAAAGCAAAGCAGCACCATCTTGGCCTGCTAAGTGCTGTTTGCAATGAAGTCCGGTGATGCCACACATAGCAGAACTACAGATTTTTGTCTAGCAAGTAAACGAAGCTGGCTATGGCCGCCGCACCGAGTTCGAGCTCGCGCTTATTGACGGATTCAAAAACATCAGAAGGTGCATGGTGGTAATCAAAATAGCGCTGAGAGTCTGGAACAAAACCAAAAAGGGGGATGCCTGGGTATTGTTCTTTGAGCGGTCCGATATCGACACCGCCATAACCTTTGTCAAAAATATGTAGGTCATAGGAGCGCAGCATGGGCTCAAAACTCTGGAGCATGCTAAGGTATTGGTCGGGGCCATCGAGGCCAAAGCCGCGCGGTGCAAAACCGCCGCGGTCACTTTCCATTGCAGCGATTTGCTTTTCTCCGTTTGCCAAACACCATTTGGCATATTGTTGCCCACCTTGGTTTCCGTTTTCTTCATTCATGAAAAAGACAACGCGAATGGTGTGCGTAGGTTTGATCCCGAGCGTCTGAAGGATGCGCAAGGCCTCTAGGCAGTGAATGACGCCTGCGCCGTCGTCGTGCGCACCTTCGCCGGTGTCCCAGGAGTCGAGGTGTCCGCCGATGGTGATGATTTGTTCAGGGTGGATGCTTCCTTTGATTTCCGCCATGACATTATAAGAGGTGGCATCCGGAAATTCGCGGCAATCCATCTCTAAGTAAAATCGCACTTTACCTGCTTGAAGAGCCGTAGAGAGTGCATCGGCGTCTTTGGTGGCAAGCGCCGCTGCTGGAATCTTTGGAATGTCTTTTTCGTAATGCATGGAGCCCGTGTGCGGGTGTTCGTCGATAGGCAAGCCCAGAGACCTGATCACAACGGCTTTTGCCCCGAGCTTGGCAGCTTCTACAGCACCGTTTCCGCGAATGGCATAACAAGCACCATACGCCTTGAACGTTTGTATTTGTGCAGCGTCCATTGGCTGGTTGAGAAAAACAATTTTACCTTCTACCTCTTTAGCTTTGGCGTTTTTGAGCTCAGCCAAAGTCTTGAATTCGATGATTTCTGCCTCGAGTAGCCCATTGGTACCGATAGATCCTCCCAAAGCAAGCAAATGCAATTTGCGAACAGCGCCGTATTGATTGACAGATTTATACCAAGCGGTTTCCGTAGTTCCTCTTTCCCAATGAGGCACGGTAATTTCTTGCTTCGTGACTTTGTCGAACTGATAGGCGCGCATTTTTTCATAGCTCCAATCGACGGCCATTTGCGCTTGCGCTGAGCCAGATAGGCGAGGACCGATGTCTTTGCATAGTTGGCGCAAGTTTTCGTAGGCATGACCCCTCAGGAGTGCTTCGTCGTAGATTCGTCGGATCACAAGGCTATCTTGGGCCTTTGTTTGTCCGATTAGGAAAGAAAAAATAAATAGAATCCAGGCGTTTTTCATATCGGGAATTTGCGTAAAAATACCAAAATTCAATCGAAGCACGCCGCTTTTGGCTATCTTTGCTACTTGATCTAACAAACAAAGAAAATGGCTTTAAAATGCGGAATCGTCGGCTTGCCCAACGTCGGAAAATCAACCTTATTTAACTGTTTGTCGAATGCCAAAGCGCAGTCTGCAAACTTTCCTTTTTGTACTATCGAACCCAACCTAGGCACAACCTCCGTTCCAGACCCACGCTTAGAAAAATTAGAAGAACTCGTCAATCCAGAGCGCGTAGTCCCGACCACCATGGAAATCGTCGATATCGCAGGATTGGTCAAGGGTGCGTCTAAAGGCGAAGGATTGGGTAATCAATTTTTGGCCAACATCCGAGAAACTGATGCTATTTTGCACGTATTGCGCTGTTTTGACGATGGCAATATCGTACATGTTGACGGTAGCGTAGATCCCATCCGCGACAAAGAAATCATCGACATCGAGCTCCAGCTCAAAGACTTCGAAACCATCGATAAAAAAATCCAGAGTTTGGCCCGCGTGATCAAATCTGGCGATAAAGATGCCCTCAAAGAAAACGAATTGGCCTTGCGCATTAAAACAGGTCTAGAACAAGGAAAGTCTGTCAGAGGTTTGGGCTTTAGCCAAGATGAAATGGACGTCATCAAAAGTTTCAATCTGATTACTTCTAAGCCTGTGATGTATGTTTGTAACGTAGATGAGGCCTCTGTAAAGTCGGGCAACCAATACGTTGAGCAGGTCAGAGCAGCAGTTGCTGCAGAAAACGCAGAAGTTTTGGTCATAGGCGCTAAAATCGAAGCCGATATTACCGAGTTAGAAACTTATGACGAACGTCAGATGTTTTTAGAGGAACTCGGTCTAGAAGAACCAGGGGTAAACCGCCTGATTCGCCAAGCCTATCATTTACTCAACTTACAGACGTATTTCACGGCTGGTGTCAAAGAGGTCCGCGCCTGGACCATTCGCAAAGGCATGACCGCTCCCCAAGCTGCTGGTGTCATCCACTCCGACTTCGAAAAAGGATTCATCCGTGCCGAGGTCATGAAATACCACGATTACATCCAATACGGTTCTGAAAGCGCCGTTAAAGATGCGGGTAAATTCAAAGTAGAGGGCAAAGAATATGTCGTTGAAGATGGCGACATCATGCACTTCCGATTCAACGTTTAATAGTCCTTATTTCCTATGCAAATTACAGCCAACAACCCCGAACTTCGCTCTTGGATCAGCGTTGCACCCGATTCAGAGTTTCCCATTCAAAATCTCCCGTTTGGTATTTTTGAAACCGCTCAACACGGAAAGCGCGCCGGGGTGCGCATCGGTGACTTTGTTCTGGACCTCGCTCAAATGGCGCAATTCGGTTATTTTGACGACCTCGGTTTTGTGGCCTCTGACTTCAGTCAAGACTACCTCAATCCCATGATGCGTAGGGGCAAATTAGCCGTTCGCGCATTGCGCAATCGCATTTCTGAATTACTGGCCACCGCTAACCATAGCTTTCGCCTCAATGAAAGCCAACATGTGGCGCTCTTGCCAGTTGCAAATGTAGAGATGTGCTTGCCTGTTCAAATTGGCGACTACACCGATTTTTATTCCTCCAAAGAACACGCTACCAACGTGGGCATCATGTTCCGCGACCCAGCCAATGCTTTGTTGCCAAACTGGCTTTGGATTCCAGTGGGTTACCATGGTAGAGCATCGTCGGTTATTGCCTCCGGGCATCCAGTAGTGCGTCCAAAAGGTCAGATCAAACCAGACGACAACGCAGCACCTATTTTTGCAGCCTCTCGACAAGTCGATTTCGAACTAGAAATGGGCTTCCTTACTTTTGATGGCAAGCCGATTGGCGAGTCAATTAGCACTGCCGAAGCAGAGGACTATATTTTCGGTTTGTGCTTATTCAATGACTGGTCTGCCCGCGATATTCAAAAGTGGGAATACGTGCCACTTGGGCCTTTTTTAGCCAAAAATTTTGCCTCTTCCATGTCTTGCTGGATTGTCACCCTAGATGCGCTGCAACCTTTTGCCTGCCCAACACCCGCGCAAGATCCAGAAGTGTTGTCCTATCTTCAATTTGAAGGTAATAAGTCTTACGATATTCATTTAGAAGTTGCCATTGAAGCGCCTTCTTGCCCCGAGCAAGTAGTGAGTCGTTCCAACTTTAAATATATGTATTGGAATATGGCTCAGCAGCTAGCGCATCATACCGTCAACGGCTGTAATATACGCTGCGGTGACCTCATGGGCTCTGGTACCATTTCTGGCCCCACACCAGATTCTTACGGTTCTATGCTTGAGCTCGCTTGGAAAGGTACCAAACCCATACAAATGCCCGATGGTTCAGAACGTCGTTTCATCCAAGACAACGATACCGTCATTATGCGCGGTCATTGTGCGCAAAATGGCATTAAAATTGGTTTCGGAGAAGTCAAAAGTATCTTGCTACCCGCTCACTAATGCAATACGACGGCCATACCCCTATAGACCTCGAACAAGAGCGCATCGAAATCCTCAATGCGTTTAAAGGTTTATTGCGCGCCACCAAAGACCGCAGTCGCGACGAAACCAAACTCATCCGAAAAGCTTTTGATATCGCTCTTGAAGCGCACAAAGACATGCGTAGAAAGTCCGGAGAGCCTTACATCTATCATCCCATTTCAGTGGCGCGCATTTGCGCCGAAGAAATGGGCCTCGAGCCAACAGCAATCGTCTGTGCCTTGTTGCACGACACCGTCGAAGATACCCATATTACCCTCCAAGACATCGAAGATTTATTTGGCGTAACGGTGCGTAAAATCATCGATGGGCTCACTAAAATTCCCGAAGTTTTCGATGAAAACACCTCTATTCAGGCCGAGAATTTCCGTAAAATGATCCTCACCATCTCCGACGATTTCAGGGTGGTTTTGATCAAACTAGCAGATCGACTGCACAATATGCGTACGCTTTCGAGTATGAAGCCTGAAAAGCAGCTCAAAATTGCGTCAGAGACCAAATTCTTGTATGCGCCACTCGCGCACCGTCTCGGATTGTATCCCGTAAAATCTGAGCTCGAGGATCTCTCCATGAAATATTGTGAGCCAGACATTTACCAGCAAATCGAAGGAAAGCTCAAATCGACCCAAGATGTTCGCAATCGCTTTATTCGTAGGTTTGTTGCGCCAATCCGCACAGAGCTTCAGCTCCAAGGCTATCACTTTGATATCAAAGCGCGCACCAAATCCATCTCTTCTATATGGCGTAAAATGCAAACCAAAGACGTTCCTTTTGAAGAAGTTTTTGACGTTTTTGCGCTCCGGATCATTCTCGATACACCCCACGAACGCGAGAAGTCAGATTGCTGGCGCGTCTATTCAGTGGTTACCGATTTTTACCAACCAAGCCCCGAACGCTTAAGAGACTGGGTCTCCACCCCCAGAGCAAACGGCTATGAATCCTTGCACACTACCGTGATGTCGCCGCAGGGGCGCTGGGTAGAGGTTCAGATCCGCAGCAAGCGCATGGACGACATCGCTGAACACGGTTTGGCTGCGCATTACAAGTACAAAGAAGCCAGCGCTGACTCCAATAAATTTGACCGCTGGATTGCCGAAATTAGAGAATTGCTCGATAACCCAGATTCAAGTGCCTTAGATTTTGTCAATGACTTCAAGCTCAATCTTTTCAATGACGAAATTTATGTGTTTACGCCAAAAGGGGAGTTGCGCGTGTTGCCAACTGGATCAACCATCCTCGACTTTGCTTATGACATCCACACTCAAATTGGCAACAAATGCATCGGGGCAAAAGTAAACAACCGCTTGGTACCCCTCAGTTATGAATTGCAAAACGGCGATCAGTTAGAAATCCTTACCTCGAGTAAACAAAAACCAAACGATGAATGGCTGCGTTTTGTGGTTTCTGCCAAAGCAAAGCAGCGCATCAAGCAAGCGCTCAACGAGGCGCATAAAGTAGTGGCTGCCGACGGCAAAGAAATTCTCGAACGCAAATTTAAACAACACAACATTCACTTCACAGCCGAAAATATCCGTGCAATTGAGAAGCATTTTCAGATAGACAGTACCACCAATCTCTATTACAAAATTGCCAAGGCTAAAATCAATTTAGCACAATTGCGAGAACTCAATGTTGTTGCCGGAAATATCATTTTAGAACGCAAAATCAGGTCCAAGAAAATCAAAGGTTCAGAAGAAGACTTGCTCAATGAAGGCATCAATACCGATACCGATACCATCATCATCGGCGAAGATTTCAAGGGCTTTGATTACACATTAGCCAAATGCTGCAGCCCCATTCCAGGCGATTCCATTTTTGGTTTCATTACCATTTCTTCTGGAATCAAAGTGCATCGCTTTAATTGTCCAAACGCCGTTCATTTACTCTCAAAATTAGCTTATCGCTGCCTGAAGGCCCGTTGGCAAAATAATGCGCTTGTAGAGCGCGTTGCTGCCATCCGTATTATTGGTATTGATCAAATTGGTTTGGTCAATAGACTCACCGAAATCATTTCCAAGCAGAACAACATCAACATGAAGAGCATTTCGTTTGAAACAAATGATGGCGTTTTTGAAGGTCGCATTAAAGTGTTGGTCTTTGATACTGCTCAGCTCGAGCAATTGACCCGCAAATTCGAACAAGTGGAAGGTGTCAAGAGCGTGACGCGTTGGGACGCAGCAGTAGATTCCGAAGAACTCAGTTAGCGTCTTTGCGCAACTCTGTTGCATTTTGTGGCCTCAGCCCCGGATTCCATTGAAAGCCTTTGATGAACCTTTCCTTCTGGTCAATTTGATCCATCGGAAAGAAGATGCCGTCAGGTTGTTCAAAATAAGTGATTTCTCTCACTTCACCGTTTTGCAGTTCGATGAACAAGCGCTCTGAAAACAACCTATTCAATCCCTCGCGCCTGCGCTCCACTAAAGTATCATTGGCTTTTTGTTCAGATTCGGGATAGAAAATAGTCCAGGCTTGGCCACTCGCGTCTACACTTGAAAGCGTGCCACTCGTATCAAAAAGTGCCAGTATTTTGCGTGCGGCAACCTGATTGAAAAGGCTGTCAGCTGGTAGTTTAAGAAGAACATTAGCCTTTTCATTCAAAGCAATATGATCGAGTAGAGAATCCTTGAAAAAGATCTGCGCATTTTCGCTTTTTAATTCACCGGTTTGCGACCACAAAATAGGATGTTGGCCAATTTGGAGCATTTGTTGGTCGAAAGAGAAAATCGTGCTGTCTCCAATTCCTTGAAGCTTCGGATGTAAAAAGCGGAAATTTTGATTGGCTTTTAAGTATTTGGCTTTATTGAGCGTATCGCGTTCCAAAAAGAGGGTGTCGGCATGGACATAAAGCGTATCGCTTTGGTATTTTAAGAATCCGAGGCTTGACCCCGTGACGTAAGCTAGGTGTTTGGTGTCGCTAAACACTGCTTTTTGCCCAAGTAAGGCGAGTTGCTGGTCGAGGTCTTTGAAGTATACCGACCCGCGACCCTCGTAATCATTGAGTTTGGTATTGATCAGTAGGGTGTCACCTTTGATGATTTGGTTCTTTTGGTAGATTTCAGCATGCTTGTAGAGTGCACCATTTTCATTTTGAACATCAAACCAACCTTTCTGACAATATATTTGGGTGCTGTCGTTGCGCATTTGAGTTTGACCTAAGAAATAGAGCTTTTGTTGTTCGTAGGCAAACTGAAGAGTATCGGTCTTCACATCTAGGTCTGCTTTGATGTAGTGAACTTGCCCACTGAAAAAGAAAGAACCATTGGATGGATAGAAATAACCCCGCTGACACGTAATGCGTTCGTCCGATAAGGTAGATTCTATTTTGCCAGCGCTTCGGAAAATAGCTCTGCCGCGCTTGGCGTCGTAGTCCATGGAGTCTGCGCTCATTTTATAAGCGTTGTCTCTCGCTTTGACGTGTCCCCAAAGTTTGGCGTATTTCTGCTGTTCGGCATAGAAAATAGAATCTGCATATAGATTGATCCCGTTTTTTTGGATGTGTACGTTTCCGTAGGCGCGTACATTTTTGGCTTTTTCATTGTAATGTGCAGAGTCACAATACATGGTGTTGCCTTGATAAGCAAAACTTACGGAGCCAACCAAGCGGTGTACGCCATTTTCTATAGCGTAAATTTTTTCAGTGCCGGGAAGGAGTTGGAGAGAACCTTGACTATAGACTTGAAACCATGACAGTAGCGCACTACAAAAGATTGCAATTCGCTTACTGATCACTTGTTTCATATTAATTTTCGAGCGTCTGTTTGCGGTCTGGCCCTACAGAGATAACGCGAATGGGCACGTTTAATTGTGCTTGCAAGTACGTAACGTAGTTTTTGAGCGGCGTCGGGGCAGATTCAAAGTTTTCAAGCGCGGTGAGGTCGCAATGCCAGCCTTCGAGTTGTTCGTAGACGGGTTCAATTTCTAGGTCGGTGACGTCATATGGGAAGTCGGTGACTTTTTCGCCATTAATGAGGTAGTGCGTGCATACATTGATGTGTTCAAAGATGCCTAGTACATCGCTTTTCATCATGGCAAGTTCGGTAACGCCATTGACCATAATGGCATAACGCAATTGAACGAGGTCTAGCCAACCACAGCGGCGAGGTCTGCCTGTAGTGGCGCCAAACTCGTTGCCCTCTTTGCGAATGAGTTCGCCGGTTGCGTCGTTGAGTTCGGTAGGGAAGGGGCCGCTGCCCACACGCGTACAATAAGCCTTGAAAATTCCAATGACCGAACCAATTTTGGTGGGCGCAATTCCCAAGCCGGTGCAAGTTCCGGCTGTAACGGTATTTGAGGAGGTTACGAACGGATAGGTTCCAAAATCGATGTCGAGCATGGTGCCTTGGGCGCCTTCTGCCAAAACTTTCTTACCGTTTTGTAGGGCATGATTGAGGTAATGCTCCGAGTCTACGGCTTGCAATGTTTTAAGAACTTCGATGGCTTCAAACCAAGGCTTTTCCAGAGCGGGGAGGTCGTAGGTGAAGTCGGTGTGGTGAACGAGAATGCCTTCGTGTTTTTCTACGAGGGCTTGGTATTTCTCCATGAAATTTGGCGAGAAGATGTCTCCAACACGCAAACCGTTTCGGCCAGTTTTGTCCATGTAGGTAGGCCCGATTCCTTTCAGTGTGGAGCCAATTTTATTTTTACCTTTTGCTTGTTCGGATGCGGCATCGAGTAGCTTGTGGGTGGGTAAAATGAGGTGTGCTTTTTTGGAAAGGAGTAAGCGAGAAGAGAAATCGATGCCAAAAGGCTTGAGTTTATCGAGCTCAGCACCAAATACTACAGGGTCAATCACGACGCCGTTACCGACTAGATTGATTACCTGCGGATGAAAAATTCCAGATGGAATGGTGTGCAAAACGTGTTTGATACCTTCAAATTCTAAGGTGTGACCTGCGTTTGGTCCGCCTTGAAATCTGGCGATGATGTCGTAGGAAGGTGTGAGTACATCGACAATTTTTCCTTTGCCTTCATCTCCCCATTGTAAGCCTAATAGTACGTCTACCTTCATGATGCTTGTTCAAAAAACTTTTTAATTTGTTCGAAATCCTGAAAAATCCCAAAGATGTGTTCCATCCGAGTTAATTCAAATATTTTATTGAGTTGTGAGTTGGGTTGGTACAATACGGTATCACCGAGGTTGAGTCTGGAGCGCGTGAGCGTTTTGACTAAAAAGGCAATGCCTGTCGAATTGATGTATTCTAACTCAGATAAGTCGATTACTAAATTCCAGTTGTCGATTTGATCGAGTTTTTCGATAGCTTGCTCGCGATCACTTTCTGTAAAGAAGCGTCCTTGAAGCTTGAGTATACTCAAGGGGCCATTTTGTAATACCTGTACTTCCATTAGTCGTTGTTATTTTTTTTCACGCCATAGAAGTACAAGGAGTGGTGCTGTACGGCAACTCCAAAAAGCTCTTCGATGGTCGCTTTGATCTGCTGAATTCTGGGGTCACAAAATTCTATGACTTCACCGGTATCGGTGATAATGAGGTGGTCGTGCTGCTTGGAGGCGTGAGATTTCTCAAACTGGGCAAGGTTTTTACCAAATTGATGCTTGCGCACTAGATTACACGCTAAAAGAAGCTCGATGGTGTTGTAGAGGGTGGCACGCGAAACGCGGTAGTTGTGGTTCTTCATTTTGATGTAGAGCGATTCGACATCGAAATGACCGTCGTAAGCATAGATTTCTGCAAGTATGGCAAAGCGCTCCGGTGTTTTGCGGTGGCCATTTTGCTCGAGGTAGGCAGCAAAAATATCTTTTACGGTTGTTGAAATTTGACTTGTTCCCATCTTTCAGGGTCTAAAGTTAATTATAAATTTGAGAAAGGTGACAATAAAAAAGGGGGCCGAAGCCCCCTTTCAATAGTTTTGGATGGGCTTATTCGCCGCGCTCCATTTTTTCTTTCAATTCAGCAAGTGCATCGAGGTCACCAAGTGTTGATTTTTCAGCACTTTGGTTGATCGCTTTTACAGCTTGGTCAGTTGAACTACCAGCTGCTTTCTTACTTCCACCTTTGCTTGGAGCAGATGGTTTGTCGTCACCTTCTTCAAAAAGACGGGTGTGAGACAAAACGATTTTCTTAGCGTCTTTGTTGAATTCAATGACTTTAAAGTCAAGGGTTTCTTCCACTTTTGCGTTCGAACCATCCTCTTTGCGGAGGTGCTTAGACGGACAAATACCTTCTACGCCGTATGGCAAAGCAACGATACCTGACTTGTCTTTCATGTCGATGATTGTTCCGTTGTGAACGCTTCCTTCTGCGAAGGTGTTTTCAAAGACATCCCAAGGGTTTTCTTCGAGTTGTTTGTGACCCAAAGAAATGCGGCGGTTGTCGCGATCGATTTCGAGTACGAGTACTTCCATGGCGTCGCCAACTTTACAGAATTCAGATGGATGCTTGATTTTTTTCTGCCAAGAAAGGTCAGAAATGTGGATCAGGCCATCTACGCCTTCTTCGAGTTCAACAAAAACACCGAAGTTGGTGAAGTTGCGAACTTTAGCGCTGTGGCGTGTACCAACTGCGTATTTGATTTCGATATCGTTCCATGGATCTGGCATGAGTTGTTTGATACCCAAAGACATTTTGCGCTCTTCGCGGTCAAGGGTAAGTACAACTGCTTCAACGCTATCACCGATTTTCAAGAAATCTTGAGCTGAGCGAAGGTGTTGTGACCAGCTCATTTCAGAAACGTGGATAAGACCTTCTACGCCAGCGGCGATTTCGATGAATGCACCGTAGTCTGCCATGACAACAACTTTACCAGTTACTTTGTCGCCTACATTAAGGTTGGTATCGAGTGAATCCCATGGGTGTGGTTGCAATTGTTTCAAGCCGAGTGCAATGCGTTTTTTGTCGTCGTCGAAGTCGAGGATAACCACATTGATTTTTTGATCCAATTCAAGCATTTCTTCTGGGTGCGTTACGCGGCCCCAAGAAAGGTCTGTGATGTGGATGAGTCCGTCGACGCCACCGAGGTCGATGAAGACACCGTAAGAAGTGATGTTTTTAACCACACCTTCCAATACTTGTCCTTTTTCGAGACCAGAGATGATTTGTTTCTTTTGCTCTTCGAGTTCTGCCTCGATAAGCGCTTTGTGAGAAACAACAACGTTGCGGAATTCTTCGTTGATTTTAACGACCTTGAATTCCATGTTTTTGCCAACATAGATATCGTAGTCGCGGATTGGCTTGACGTCAATTTGCGAACCTGGTAAGAATGCTTCGATTCCGAAGACGTCTACGATGAGACCACCTTTGGTTCTGCATTTTACGTAACCAGTGATGATTTCGCCAGTGCGCAATACGTCGTTGACGCGAATCCAGGCGCTGTGCATGCGTGCAGTGCGGTGAGAAACGATCAATTGACCTGTTTTGTCTTCTAGGCAGTCAACATATACGTCTACTACATCGCCAACTTTAAGGTCTGGATTGTAGCGGAATTCGTTGGCTGCAACAACACCTTCAGACTTGTAGCCGATGTTGATGATGACTTCTTTTTTGTTGATCATGACAACAGTACCTTGGATCACTTCTTTCTCCATGATAGAAGTCAAGGTTTTTTCGTAGCGATCTCCTAGTTCAGAGCGTTCTACTTGATTGTAGCCATCCAGTTGGAGTGCTTCCCAATCAAAATCTGCAGTTCCCTGCGCTTCGATGTTTTTGGCCATAAGGCGTAAAATTTGTATTTCTAATACCCTGAATACCAGAAAGTTGTTAAACAAAAATAAAGGCGCTTTCAGGGAGCGCGCTTCTAAACGAGGTGCAAAGGTAGGAATAATTCGCTGAAAAACAAGCTGCTGCTCGTTTTAATTGTCTGAAACATTCAGCGGAAAGTGTGCGAAAAGCGCAAGTTCGGGTCCTTGTTGGAGCATACTTGTTTTCCAAAGTTGTGCAGGGCCTTCTTTGAGCAATGCTTTGTCATTGAAGTCGGCGGTGCAAATCCAGGAGCGTTCTTTGAGTTCATCTACGAGTTGTTCAGGACCCCAACCTGCGTATCCAGCAAAAAGACGCAAGTGCTCTTGTGGCTTAGGTAAGAGGTGAGCGCGCATCAGTACTTCTTTCCAATCGCCCCCAAAAAATAAATTTTCCGTAACCTGACTAGCGCCATCGATGCCTGCAAAACGATGCAGGTAAAAGAGCTGTTCGGGTGCAACGGGCCCGCCATTGAAAATAGGCAGATCGAGTTCGATGTGCTCAAATAAGTCACTCAAGACCAGTTCTGATTTGTGATTGAGAACCAAGCCAAAGCTTTCGCTCTGGTCGTGAGCGACCAGCAAAATAACGGCGCGCTCAAAGAATGCTTCAGTGAGATGCGGATCGGCCAATAAGAGGTGCCCCTGCTTTGGTTGTGCCTTTGATTTAAAAACGTGTTGCGCGCTTATCTTCATTGTCTTGCTAACAAATAAACAAAATATTTTGTGGTTTGCAATAGGCAATGTGTAATTTTGTTGTTATGATTTTAGCTGCGATTGATATCGGTACCAATGCTGCTCGTTTGCTTATCGCAAAAGTCGAGCGCAATAAAGGCCATATTGTCTTGCAAAAGCTTGCCTATTACCGCGTTCCACTCCGTCTCGGTGAAGACGTCTTTGAAAAAGGTAAAATCAGCAGTAAAAAAGCACTGCATTTTCAACAAACCATTCAAGCCTTTCAGTTGTTGGCCGCAACACACGCTGTATCTAAACTTAGGGCGGTAGCGACTTCTGCCATGAGAGAAGCGAGCAATGGCAAAAAAATAGCCAAGCAAATTTTTCAGCAAACTGGTGTAGAAATCGAAATCATTTCTGGCGACGAAGAAGCACAGCTCATTTTTAATTCTTTTGATTTGTTGCAACTCCAAAAGCAACAACAGTTTGTAGTTCTCGACGTAGGTGGGGGCAGTACTGAAATCAGTATTTTTGAGCACGGACAAAAGGTAGCGGCACGCTCGTTCGAACTGGGCACCATTCGCATCTTAAAGGGAAAAATCAAAGCTGATATTTGGACCGATTTCGAAGCCTGGATAAGAAAAAACGTACGTCTCGACGAAGCTCATGTAGTCTTCGGAACTGGTGGCAACATCAACCGCGCACTCAAAATGAGCGATACCTCAACAAACGACACCCTCCAACTGGCAGTACTTCAGAAGCTGCATGCAGCACTGCTACCACTGTCCATAGAAGAGCGCTGCAATCAATTCAAACTCAAGCCAGACCGCGCAGACGTCATTGTTCCTGCACTTCAAATCTATATCACCGCACTTGAAGTCTTGGGTCAGGATCGTCTTGTGGTTCCAAAAATCGGCCTCTCCGATGGCGTTATTTATCAACTATTTCTCGAAAACACCCCCGTTTAAATATGTCACAAAAACCAGCAATTCCAAAGGGCACACGTGATTTTCTTCCGACTGAAGTTGCCAAACGCAATTATATGTTTGCAACGATCAAAGAAGTATTTCGCCGCTATGGTTATGCGCCAATCGAAACGCCTAGTTTTGAATTATCGAGCACCCTCCTAGGTAAATACGGCGATGAGGGTGACCGTCTTATTTTTAGGATTTTGAACTCCGGTGAAAAAATGAAAAAGGCAGACCTAGAGGCCTTGGCACAAGAGAACTTACCTCGCTTTGCCAACTCTTTGGCAGAAAAAGCACTGCGCTACGACCTCACAGTTCCTTTTGCACGCTTTGTAGTACAGCATCAAAACGACCTCACTTTTCCTTTTAAACGCTATCAAATTCAACCTGTTTGGCGAGCAGACCGCCCGCAACACGGTCGTTACCAAGAATTTACGCAATGCGATGTCGATGTTGTTGGGTCAGATTCTCTTATGTATGAAGTCGAACTTGTTCAGATTTTCGACGAAGTGCTCTCTCAATTGGGTTTACCAGGTTTTAGTATTCTGATCAATAACCGTAAAATTTTAAGCGGAATTGCCGAAGTTAGTGGCGAAACAGCCCGAATTATTGATCTTACGGTTGCTATTGATAAACTCGATAAAATTGGAGAAGACGGTGTCATTAAAGAGCTATCAGAGAAAGGTTTTACAACTAAGTCCATCGATAAAATCAAGCCGTTATTTGCCTTTCAAGGAAATAATAATGAAAAGATGACGCTCATGCGAGCCTTCCTTGCCGATAGCGAAATCGGTTTAAAGGGCCTCGACGAATTACAAGAAGTACTAGACCATATAACTGAATTGGGCTTAAACAGAGGAGAACTTATTTTTGACCTCACGCTAGCCCGTGGGCTCAATTACTACACAGGTGCCATTTTTGAAGTAAAGGCGCACGGCGTCAAGATGGGCAGTATTTGCGGTGGAGGCCGCTACGACGACCTCACAGCTCTATTCGGTTTAAAAGGATTGTCTGGTGTGGGCATCTCATTTGGTGCAGACCGCATTTACGACGTCATGACCGAACTTTCACTTTTTCCTAAAGAACTCGACCGAACACTCGATATTTTGTTTGTGAATTTCGGTTCAGAAGAGGCAAAGTTTTGCATGAAATTACTCAGGGAGGTCCGCAGTTTAGGCATTGCGGCTGAGTTGTATCCGAGTGCAGCCAAATTGCAAAAACAATTCAAATACGCCAACGATAGAAATGTAGCTTATTGCGTCGTGATTGGTGCCGAGGAGGCTGCGGCAGGTATGCTCAGTTTTAAAAACATGGAAACTGGCGCCCAAGAGCAGCTCTCAAGCGCCGATTTTCTTACCAAATGCGGGCAACTTTTTTAACGTCGTTG
>JAJTGF010000077.1 GCA_021299335.1 Cryomorphaceae bacterium | reverse complement strand
AGTGCAGGCACCAAAACAAAAATAAGCCTGAGCACCACAGAAAAACTCTACTTGTCTTACCTCGCCGAACAACTTGGCACAAAAGTATCCATAGACAAAACAACCGATGGAAAAGGCAAGCTTATTGTTCATTTCAACCACGAAACTGAGCTCCAGCGCCTCATCGAAATGCTCAAAAAATCGGAATGAGGTTCCTCTTATGCTTTCTTGTTCTCCCCCTTTCCTCTTTTGCGCAAGACACCATTCAGCAAAAAGATAGCGTCAAACTGAGCTTTCATCAAAAAAGCATGCTCTATTCGGCTATCTTACCCGGACTCGGGCAAATCAGGAATTCATTAGAGGCGCCAAATAAAAATGCAATTTGGGAAGTTCCGCTCATATACGCCGGCCTCGGTGCAACTGGTTATTTTTTGTACACCAACCAACAAACCCAACTGAGCCTGAAACAAGAATACACGAATCGTCAGAACGGAGGCAGCCTAAACCCTAAGTGGGCTCCATACGATGATCAAGCTGTTCTATCCCTTTACCGGCAATATTTAGATTGGCGAGACCTCTCCATATTAGGTTTTGCTGCTGTCTATCTATTTCAGATTGCCGAAGCAGGAGCACAAGCCCATTTCGTACATTTTGACACCAACCCCAACCTGAGCTTAGCACTAGAACCACAATTTATACCAAACCAATATATTGGTGCACGGCTACAACTTTCTTTTCGCTGATAAATTGTAATTTTAGGACATGAAAATAGCGCTGCTCGGATACGGTAAAATGGGAAAAGCAATTGAAACAATTGCCCTTGAACGCGGCCATGAAATTGTAGCCAGAATCAACTCCCAAGTAAGTCTAGAAGAGGTCAACTGGTCTGAGGCAGATGTTTGCATTGAATTTACGCGCCCAGAACTCGCTCCAAAACACATTGCCTATTGCGCGCAAATGCAGCTCCCAATTGTGGTCGGAACCACCGCTTGGCAAGATGCGCTTCCGGAAGTTACCGAAGTTGTCAAAAAGGCAGAAAGCGCGCTGCTCTACGCCAGCAATTTCAGTGTGGGTGTCAATCTATTTTTTGAATTGAATCGGCAACTTGCCCAACTCATGAAAGCTCACAGCGAGTATCAAATTCAGGTGAGCGAAACACATCACGTCCAAAAATTAGACGCCCCCAGCGGAACAGCCGTTAGCATGTTGCAGGACATCCTTGCCATTCACCCCGATTACAAGGGTTGGAGCTTACAAAATGCTGCTCCAGACCAAATTCCAGTTCAAGCACACCGCATTCCAGATGTGCCTGGTACCCATGAAATCACCTACTCCAGCGAAATCGACAGTATTCGCATCGAACACGTTGCCCATAACCGCAAAGGCTTTGCCCTTGGCGCGGTTTTGGCTGCCGAATTTATTTACCAACGCAAAGGCATTTTCACGATGTCTGACGTTCTAAAAAACACCCTATGAGTTTCCTTTATTTCTACTTGCTCATTCTAGTGCATCCTTACATAGCCCAATGGCATCGCTTGTTTCCAAAACTTGGCCGCAAATCATGGGAAGCAATGGTGCCAGGCTACAATTATTTCATTTTGTACAAAGATGTCTTGAATAAGCCCTGGTGGTCCCTCCTATTGGTGTTTCCGGGCGTACACATTGTAATGTGGATGACCATCAATGTCAGTTTATTGCGCCGTTTTGGTTTTTACAGCTTTACGGAAACACTGCAGGGGCTCTTCTTTCCTTATCTACTTTTTGCCAAAATTGCCAAAGAAGAACAATTACAATACGGACCTGCCACCAATTGGGCAAACTCCAAAGAACTCGAACAGCGCAAATGGGGAGACCACATCATTCTCTTCATGGCCTTGCCAGTCATCGGGCACCTCATTGCGATCATCCTTGACAAAGTCTCCAGAGACAAACCTGGCAGCAAACCACGCGTCAAGGAATACGGGGATTCCTTTGTGTGGGCTTTGGTGGCTGCAGCCGTCATCCGCACCTATTCTTTTGAACCTTTTCAGATCCCGACGGGCTCCATGGAAAAAACGATGGTTGTTGGTGACTTCTTATTTGTAAACAAGCTTGCCTACGGCTCTAAAGTGCCAATAACACCACTCTCCTATCCTCTGGTACACAACATCGTTCCAATTGTCAATATCAAATCATATTTAACTTGGGAGAAAGGAACCTATACCCGTTTGCCTGGCTGGAGCAAAATTGAGCGCAACGATGTCGTGGTCTTTAATTTCCCTTCAGGCGACACCGCCATTCTAGACCCACGCACCCCGAGTGGCCTCATGGGCCACGATTTTCATGGCTTGCTCAATCAAGAAGCATTTAGTCAGTTTATCAATAGCAAGCAAAATGTCAATCTTATGAACCTAGATTCTTTGGGCCAAATAGCCCTTTATAAAGAATATATCGCAGGATTTGACAAATGGAAAGCACGTGCACGCGCACATTTTGCGGCGGGCTACTTCCCACTTAACTCTCAAGAATATGCCGCAGGTATGACCCATGGCGGCCTCATTCACCGCCCAGTAGACAAGCGCGAAAACTACATCAAGCGCTGCGTAGGCCTGCCCGGCGACGTCATGGAAATTGTCAATTCGGTGCTCTATGTGAATGGAAAAAGAGCTTATGTAGCTCCTGGTCAAGCCTTATTATACCGTATTGAAAAAAACAAGGTAAGTTTTCCTTCTACAGAAGAAATGTTGACGCGCTACGGACTAGAAAATTCTGCCGATGGCGCTCGAACCGACTTCGATGCGGTTTCTGATGCCCAATTTTACATCCTGAACCTCACCCGCAAAGAAAAACAGCAAATTGAAGCCGATTTCAAAATTAAACTCAGTAAAACACGCTACCCACAATACAGCGACCTTGCAGTAAACGGCGTGAATAATGTTGGTCCTATGCAGCAAATTTCAAATTTGGACCAATTCCCGAAAGATCTGAACGTCAACAACACCATGACCGACTTTCAGCGCTTTCAGGTTCCACGCAAGGGCCAGCGTATCGCTATAAATGCCCAAAACATTGCATGGTACAAGCGCATCATCAGCGCCTATGAGGGTCACAAACTTGCCATCAAAGGAGACAAAATATACATCGACGGCAAAAAAGCCACAAGCTACCGCTTTGCCATGAACTACTACTGGATGATGGGTGACAACCGCTTCCATTCTGCAGATTCTCGCGTTTGGGGCTTTGTACCCGAAGACCACATTGTAGGTAGGGCTTCCTTTATTTGGTTCTCTAAGTCGCCATTTGTGGATTCCTTCCTCGGTATTCGCTTTGACCGCATTTTCCGCTTTATCGACTAAAATGCCGGTATTTTCGAGTGCCTATTTCCCTTCGCTGGCTTATGTTAACGCCATTCATCAGGCCAGAGAAATAACCCTCGACTTACACGAATATTTTGTCAAACAAAGCATCCGAACGCGTTCAGAAATTCTGAGTGCCAATGGCGTTATCCAACTCAATGTGCCAATTTTACATGCAGAAAGTGGAAAACAAACCATGCGCGAAGTCAAGATAGATGCTTCAAAAAATTGGCAAACCGAACACTGGCGTGCCATTGAAAGTGCCTACGCAAATGCCCCCTACTTTGAACATTACGCCCACGACCTACTGCGTATTTTTGCAGAAATGCCCACTTATGTCCATGAACTCAATGAGCTAATTTTAAATTGGCTCAATGAAGCGTTGGCACTCCAATTGAAAATCAATATGAGCAACGCCTACACAGGGCAAACAAGTACTGAGAAAAAACAATGGCTGGGGAGAACCGCTCATGTCACAACGAAATACCAACAAGTTTTCGGCTACAAAACACCTTTTGTAGAAAACCTTTCCATTTTGGACGGACTAATGAACGAGGGGCCCTTGATCAGGATGCGATTTTTGCCAAGGCAGGCGCATGATCACGGGATGCAGGGTACTGGCGTCTGTAGCGAGTAAGTCACCGGACGCAGTAAAGTGAATGAGCTTAGGAGCAGAGATGCCTTCTGGAAGCTGATGACGAGAAAGGAGATCTCCGTGCTGATCTAGAATAACAACTTCGCCAGTGGACGACAACAAATATAATTCATTGGACTGCGGCTGGATAGCGAAAGAGATGGGCTCAAACAACAATTCTTTGCTATCAAAAGCAAATAATGGCACTTGGCTCAGTTGGCGCTTGGTGGTATGGAAGGTCTGGCAAACGAAACGACGCTCGCCGTTTTCTAGCAAAGAACTATTGAGAACTAGAATGCGCTTGAGGTTGGGGTGATAACAAAGTAATTGCTTTGAACCGTCTTCGTTTTGTAAAGGGTATGATTCGGAAGTAGCTTCATCAAATGGCGCATTTAGAAAATGAAGTTCTTGTGCTTCGTCGAGGTACACGAGTGTAGAGTCAAAGCCGGCTATTTGTGTGATTTTAAGATCACTTGTAGACTCAAATAAAGGCGCAAATGCATTTAGCGTGTTGTCATAGCGCACAATGTGCAAAGAATCTTGACTAACGGCAAATGAGTGCAGGGAATCTAGTGTGGTGAGGGCCGTAAAGGGCTGTAAACCCATTGGCAAATATTGGGCAGAAACTGGATGCTCGAAGTCAATGGCGCCCAACTCTTTTTGCACACCGGCGGCCACTTGCTCATAGTAGTTTTGAATGCCTTGGCGCTGAATAGAGCGCGCGGCAATAAACGAGATGGTCGCGAGAACGAAAGAAAAGAAATATTGCGTTCGGGTCATTACCTAACAAATTTAGATGAAAAACAAACACAACTACAAAAAAAGAACAAGAAAAAGGCCCTATTTTTGTTGGAACAATTATTGTTAGCACTTTGATTATGAAATATTTTAGCCTCCTTCTCTTCGTCATTATCTTTCCTCAACTGCTCCCGGCTCAAATTAGCTATGGCGGAGGCTTGAACCTGACCAGCTTTTTCAATACGCAAAGTGTACAAAATCAAAGCTTGTCTATGCCCGGCATACACGGCCATCTCGAAATTCCACGCAGTGGTGATGTCACGCTCTATGGCAGATTCAGTTATGCTTTCCCGAAGGCCAATTACGACACCTTGACAAGTTACGTAACATCTGTGAGTCAGAACACGAGCATTCCCTATATCTTAGCAGTCAACAGCCGCTACAAAACCAGTTATTTCACCATTGAAGGCGGCAATCGTTATTATATTGGCAATGACTACGACAATGGTTTTGCTGGTTACGGTGGCTCAGGTTTGGTCATCGGAATTGGAAAGGTCCGCAAAGATTATGAAGATAAAGATGTAACAGGCGAATACAATTGGGCCTTAACCCATCAGGTGGATCCGAGTGAAATTCTCGAAGGTCGTTTGTTTACTTTAGGAGGCTACTTGCAGGGCGGAGTCAAATACACTATTCCGGCAATAGGAACAATTTATAGCGATGTTACGCTCAATTACCTCTTACTCGCCAACGCAAACAACAATCATCGAGCATACCATCTATAGCTTGAGCTGCGTTTATCGTCAGATGTGCATTGCGATAAATTGCTTCTCGCTCCTCTTTCAAACGCGTGAAAGCTGCTAAATCTTGTAGTTTAGGCCGCTGGACGTCACCTTGAATTCTCTGAAACATAAGCTCTGGCTTAGCGTCGAGGTAAATCACGGTTCCTTTGGCGAGCAGCAGCTTCATTTGATCTTGAAAACAAGGCAAACCACCACCACATGCCACTACGCAGGCCTTATTGGGCAAATGTTGCAACAAATGTTGCTCCCTCTCTCTGAAATAAGCTTCTCCTTCTTGCTCAAAAATTTGACGAACAGACCGCCCCTCTTCTTTTTCAATGTACTCATCTGTATCGATAAACGGCAGTGACAACAACGCGGCAAGGCGCGCGCCAATAGTCGATTTACCACTACCCATCATGCCAACTAAAAAGACTGTTTTGTTCAATATCATTAGACCATTGGCAATCAATCTATTGCCCTTTAACCTTTAATTTTTATCAAATTTACCACATATTTCCTTGCTGCATCCAAACAATAGTTGTATATTTGCACCCTCAAAACGGCAGATTCCGTAGCTCAGCTGGTAGAGCAATACACTTTTAATGTATGGGCCCTGGGTTCGAATCCCAGCGGAATCAC
>JAJTGF010000076.1 GCA_021299335.1 Cryomorphaceae bacterium | reverse complement strand
AAGCCCTGCCAAGCAGTGGTTTTTACATCAGCTGTTTTCCTCACAAAATTCGCGGTGCTTCAGCAGGTTGGACCAGAGCAGTGGCTATTTTTGATGATGCGTTGAAGAGTGCTTAACGACCCTATCTCAATTTGTTAGTCGTTGTGACTATGTTATTTCAATAAGTTGAAGCAAATATGTGACTTGGAAATAAAACAGATCTTGCATTTCTACAAGATCTTTTGTTTGGCTCCTCGACCTGGGCTCGAACCAGGGACCTACGGATTAACAGAAAGCCGGGCTCATTAAAATCCCTTATAAATCATTAACTTATAGCGATAATTAGGGAGTGTGTAATATTTCGTGTAATTGACCAAAATTGTAAATTACAATTTTTCCAGCACTTTCGTAGATTTTGCACTCAGCGCTGCGATTTTGCACGCGAAAAGTTAGGCGCTTGACTTGGGGCCCGATCATGTGAAGTGAAAACTCTAAGCTCTGGCTCATAAGGCTGTTCAATGATGGGGCAGGGCACCGCAGTATTTGCAAATGGCTGGTTTAGCGTGGATGCTTCAGCTCAATAGATGGTTTGTTGACCGCTGGACCTGACCCAGAGCTTGCAGTGATTGGCTTTGATAGTAGCAGTTCGTCTACGTGTTTGACAGCGTCTAGACGTTCTTGATCCGTTAGCTCATGGCAACGCGACTCATGTTCATGGTGACGAAATGCTTTTAAAAGATCTCGCAGTTTCATTTCAGCCTAGCCCCCATAATCAAATAACATTTTGACTCTTTCTGGATTTTGCACTCATCCGCGTCACTTTGCACGCGAAAAGTTAGAAGTTACGCTTTGGGCTCGAACCTGTGGAGGGTAAAACTTACTTGGCTAGCTTTGGGGTCGAGCCGTTAAAAGGGGAGGGCAGGGTAGTTAATTGGCAGCCGACGTGGTGTGAAAACCTAATTGCTTCAGTTAACAATATAGCTTTTCAGTTGTTCAATGGTTCGAGTCTGTTCTTCTAGAATTTCCTTGACCACATCTCCAATGGAAATCAGTCCAATCACGTTTTGCCCATCCATTACTGGCAGATGTCGAATATGGTGATCTGTCATGGTTTGCATGCACTCGGTAAATGTCTGACTAACTTTGATGCAAATGACTTCGGTGGTCATGATGTCTTGTACTAGCGTGTCGACGCTGCTTTTACCCTTGAGAACCACCTTTCGCGCGTAATCTCGCTCAGAAAACATGCCTACCAATTTTTTT
The DNA here is from genome assembly GCA_021299335.1 of Cryomorphaceae bacterium. Classification (GTDB taxonomy): domain Bacteria; phylum Bacteroidota; class Bacteroidia; order Flavobacteriales_D; family Crocinitomicaceae; genus UBA952. The sequence continues at coordinate 4,380 of JAJTGF010000076.1, read as the reverse complement.
TCTTCGAGGACCAGCAGTGCGCCAATGTTTTTATCGGCCATCAACTCGAGGGCTTGCCTTACCGTGGATTGCGGTGAAACAGAATAGATAGTTCGTATGTGTTGAGCTAGAAATTGTCCAATATTCTTCATTTTTCCCTCATCAATATATTAAATAAGAGTTTGCAAAAATGAACCCCACTCAGACTGTTTTTTTAGTTACAGAATACATTCCTGGCTTCTTAATTCATTAAGGGTTTTCCACTAGATTAAATGATTTGCTTGATCCAAATAACAAGCGCAGAATGATTTTGCAGGTGTTTGATCTCAAGGATCGCTCACCAGCATGGGCGAAAGCCTTTTTCTTGAAGCGTATCTTTACGCTTCGTGCAGGCGCAACATTATTCCCTTGCGCTTGGCACCAGCGACTGTCATCCTCCCGTGGTGACAGTCCGGCCCGATTGATTAAATTCAGTCGGGTTTTTTTGCGCGGCTATTCATTCGACCCATTCAAGATTATGGAAATCAAATCCGCATTCCACCGTAGGCTTGATGATTGCAAAATATGGCGAAACATCAAAGTCTCTGGGTGTAAGTAGTGAGTGGTGTTTGGGTTTGAACTTTTGAGGTTGAAATTGTTGCGGTAGAAAATTATTTTCATTCGCCGATAGATCTGTGGTTTTTGGCTCCAAGGCAATGATGGGGTAGTGAATGCTTTCAAATGCTTGAGCAATCAGCGTGGAGCATATGGCCCTTGTGGGGTCACCACTGCCCAATGACAATAATTGCCGTCTAAAGCGCGTGGGCACTGGGGGGGTGGGAAAGAGATACCTTGCAAGGTCAAAGACGTTACGTAGATCGTATTGATATCCGATTTTGTCAATAGCTGCCTGTGCGACCACGGTGCATTCTTGCTGACTGAGTCCAATGGGTCTGCAGATTCTGGTGTGTAGATTTATAAATCTATCAAGACCAGTGCTGCGTACGCCATTCACAGTATCAGCATCAACAAGGCAATGATCCTCTGGCGCATTTACTGAAAAATTCATACCCACATAAAGAGCCGCATGTGACCAAGTGGACTGGGTTAGGTATTTGATTGCGCCGCTGATTCTGGTATTGCCTTCAACCAGCAGCACATCCCCAGGCCGTAATGTTGCCTGCAGGTGCAAGGGGTTTGATGGGGGAGCTGTTCCATTGATATCTAACTCTTGGCTGAGATAGGTAGCGAGCCATTTGCCGATTGACCTAGTGACTCGATTCACGTGTCTTACCCTTTGCTTTTTTGGAATTCAACATCAATCAATCCGCCTTGTCTTAATTACACGGAATCAATTGTTAAAGTACCTTGAGCTTAAAACTTATGTTAGCAGGCACGCTTTTTCAAGTGATGACAATCAGTACATTACATGGCGCTTCTTCAACCAAGTTTGAAGAGGTTGATCTGGCCCACCAGCGTCCAAAAACACTGTCTTGATGCTTGTGACCGATCACGATTAAATCAGCAGATACCTTGGCCGCATAACGCGATATTTCTTTTACAGAATTTCCAATCAATAAAATTCCAATACATTTGAAACCTTCGTTTTTAATTAATTCAACGCCATGATCTAGTTGATGGTGACTTTTTTCAGTTTCAAAAATTTGACTTTGAGGATCAATCAAAACTCCCTCACCAATGGGATAGAAGATCTCAGCAATCACAGATACGAGATGTATTTCTGCGTTTGCCCATAAAGCCATTTCTTTACAGTTGATCAGTGCTTTCTGACCCTCTTGAGATCCGTCATACGCTAAAACAATTTTTTCATACATAAAAAAACTCCTTAGGTAGTGATATTTTTCTACATAATCATTTAAAAGCAATCAGACCAACCCGCTTTGGGGCAATCAAAGTCTTGCCACCCAGAAAACACACCCCTCAGGTCCATATTTTTCTTTATGCTTGGCTAGGGCTGGCACATGGAAAGAGTCACCTGAAAGTAAATGCCGCGTTTTGCCTTCTACTGTTAACCAAAAATCACCTTCAATGACAATGGCATCTGCTGTGAATTCGTGATGATGCAATTCATTCTCTACATTCGGTTCCCATCGCCGTTCTAGAACTTCCCTGTAGCCTTGTTGCAGTTTTTCCTCTTTGAAATCCTCGAAGCGTAATTGCCTGATTTGTTCCATGGGGTCCTCCTTCAAGAAGAATTGATTCGATCAAATGTGAACCGCTTCAATAATTTTTTTATCTCTCAAAACTTAGTTATGTATGTGCTGAATGAATTTTGCCTCAAACTACCGTTTTTCACGTGCCCTATGGCTGACAGTTGAATTTTTGAATATCCGCTGTCAATAAGTCTACAGTTTCCTGAGTTTTTTTGCTCGCCTTGTGTTTGTTAATTAGGCAGCGCAAATCAAAGCCGTAGACAGGGTCAGGTCACCAAGCTTAGTGAATAATATTTTTAAAAATTTTGTCATTATCCATATTCATAGCACTTTCAAAAGTCGCCGAAAACAACTTCGCAGCCCGCATCAACATTCGCGTAGGTACGCCATGTAAATAAGAAATAGTCTGACGTGCAAACAGCACGGGTCCACTGGGACTTTCGCGTACTTGAAATTTTTGATGTGTAACTTTGTCATTGACTAATTTACAAAATGCTTCAACAGATATAAGGGATGCGTTGGCACTTGTAGAGAATGCTTGACCAATAAAAATAATTTTTCTAGTGTCATTTGTGACACGAGTCCAAAATGGATAGAAGAAACCGCGAGAGCCATAAACATCGCCATTTTTTTCCAGACGTGCGTCGATGCGATTGGCGTTATAGAGATCACATACCAGTTGGGTTGTCACTTCTAGTGGATCCCAAAACTTAATATTTTCATCTGCCATTTGGGCTCGAGATTCCTCAAACACCTCAAGCAACTTCGCTGATAGCTCAGGAATTTGTGATTTGAGATAGCCAGATGTTCGCAGAGATGTTTGAAAAGTTATTTGCAGCTCGTCAAACTGAGTAGCTTTGATATGTATGGCTGAGGGGGCTGTTTGTGAAAAAGATTCACGGTAATACCGGTCAGGCTTGGGCATGACAAAATCTTCAAACAATTCAATCGATATGATTAGCTTATCAACAGTCATTCCAAAAAAGTAATGGCGAAGATCTTTCTGCTCCATAACGTTTTTATAAAACAAATGGACAGCATCAACCAATTTTTCTTTTTTTTCTGGTGTATCCATGAGTTGCATGGTTAGACCCTCCTGCTCCTCAATTGAACTATTACGAAAACTTTGCGGGTAAAAAATTCTTCTAGACCTGAATTCGTGATGCCAAATCACTGAATGAGATTTTCAAATTCACGTTTTGAGATATTCGAGGTGTATGCCGCGATACAGCCTTGGCAAACGCTCTGTAGGCAACGGCGACACTGAGTTCTAAGTCTCAAAATTCAACTCTACTCCACTTTGGGCTATTTTGCTGAGAGACTGAGTTGGTGCTGATTTCGCCCGATTTATCCAATCCCTCTGGAGGCAGGCAACGCTAATCCCGAATTTTTCAGTTGTAGCCCAGGTGGCTGCGCCGCTGCTCCGTGCTGAGGTTTGGGTAATGCCGCTTAAACACAGCAAATGCAAACTCACTCTCACCCAAGCTAAGAAACCAGCGCCCAGCTTGCCGGATCATTCTGGCCGCCTTGAACATCAGCCTCAATAAATAGTCAGTTGGACTTGTTGCAGAAGTTAAAGCGCTAGGACCCCTTTGACCAAGGATCTCTCGTCGGGGGCGAGAAACCAGTACGGCTGGCATTCTTTATGCTTTAGATGTATTGATTGGTTGATCTCTTGACCTTCAATTTTTATTGAATCTTTCAAATCAGGTCAAACGAGACAACTAATCACCCATTTCTAATCTTAAATAATTAAAAAAACGAAGAGGTGTAACGGAACAGAATAAATTGATCGGAAGGAGAAAGTGTTATGGATACATCATTTTCGCTTCGCATTGACGGAAACGTCAAGCAATGGGGCGGCAACAATTCACCGCAAGGCGATCGGCATAACCGACGCCGACAAAAATTACAGGTATTGCTTCAAGCCTTAAAGGCAGGAGAACTGGATGCTGCGCGTCTGGCCTTCACTGCACTGATCAACTTCGACCCTAGTGTTTCTTTTGATCCATACCTGCACAAGATTGGTTCTGCACTTCAAAGCAGTAATTTATATGCTGCCCAGCATTTTGGCTTGGAATTACTTAGTCGAGGCGGGCAGCTTCAATCAAACTCTGCAGTCAATGAAACAAAGCCTGTGACCAAAAGGATAGATGCTTTAGGCGGGGCTGTCAGTTTGCCAAGAATTGATTTCTCAGCTTGAAAGCACCAAACCCATTTTGGGTTACATAAAAAAATAAAAGTAGAT
>JAJTGF010000016.1 GCA_021299335.1 Cryomorphaceae bacterium | reverse complement strand
TCGGCATTGCGTTGAAAACCCGCTAGCGCGTCGGAAATACTGCCTTTGGTGGTTTGGAGCTCTCGAGGTACTGAAATACCGTAGCCGTCGTCCCAGACAGACATCACGAGCGGAACTTGCAAAACACCAGCCGCATTCATGGTTTCCCAGAAAGGCCCTTCTGAGGTGGAGGCATCTCCGATGGTGCCGAATGCGACTTCGTTGCCACCGTTGGTGAATTTTTGAAATGCTTCGAGTTCTTTTAAAGTTGGATGTTCACGATATACTTTAGATGCTTGAGCCAAGCCTAATAAGCGGGGCATTTGCCCGGCGGTAGGAGAGATGTCAGAGGAGCTGTTTTTCTGCGCCATGAGGTCTTTCCAGTTGCCATTTTGGTCGAGGTTGCGCGTGGCGTAGTGTCCTCCCATTTGTCGGCCAGCGGACTGAGGTTCAATTTCGACGTCAGTATGGGCGTAAAGACCAGCAAAGTATTGTTCAAGCGTAAGGGCAGAAATGGCCATCATGAGGGTTTGGTCGCGGTAATAACCCGACCTGAAATCTCCGTTTCGAAATTGTTTGGCAAGCGCAATTTGAGCGAGTTCTTTTCCGTCGCCAAAAATGCCAAATTTGGCCTTGCCTGTAAGCACTTCTTTGCGCCCGAGTAAGGAGGCTTCTCTGGATTCACAAGCAAGTCGGTAATCTTGAATCACTTGTTGCTTGAAACTATGAAAGTCTAGCTGCTCCGTCGCTGGGATCGATTTGTCTTTGGCCATTTTCTGTTGATTGCACACAAATATACGTATTTCAGGCCTGAATTTTGTTGTAAAATGTGCAATTTTGCCCATGATGAATCTACTACAACTCGAATTATGTGCTGCTTCTGTCGAAGCACTTCCATTGGCCAAAACTTATGGTTTTACACGCATCGAACTTTGTCAAAATCTTGAACAAGGGGGGCTTACACCATCTGCGGGCCTTATTTTACAAGCGCTGGAGCTAGGTATTGAAACACATGTATTGATCCGGCCGAGAGCGGGTGGTTTCCATTACAGCCAAGAAGAAATAGAAGTCATCAAAAAGGAAATTCAGCACTGCGCACAATTGGGAGTTCATGGGGTTGTGGTAGGAGTACTCCAAGCTAATTTTGAGCTCGACAAAGTCCAACTCCTTGCATTGCAAGAGTTAGCGCCCAACTTAGACTGGACCTTTCACCGCGCTTTCGACGAAAGCGTTGATTGGAAGCGTTCATTAGACATACTCATTGAACTCGGCTTCAAACGGGTTCTGACTTCAGGCTTTGCCTCTCATGTTGATCTTGGAATGCCCATTCTTTCGCAAATGTGTAGTTACGGTCAAGGTCGCATTGAAATCATGGCAGGCGGAGGCGTGAACGCGGGAAATATCGCAAAACTCGCACAGATTGAACACTTATCAGCAGTTCATTTTTCGGCTACGCAAAAAGAATTACTCGACGAAGATTCGGCATTTTCTGAGACCATTCTGAAAGTAAACGAAACCCGACTTCGGCGGATACTAGAGGCAATGTAAGGAAGCACCGATTAATTTGCGTACCTTTGTACTGTTTCGTCGGGTAAAAAATGTTGTTTACCGCGTTCGAACTTAAAAGATTACATGTTATTTAATGAATTACCCCTGGAGCCTAAGCTCCTTCAAGCCATCGCTGAAAAAGGCTATACAAATGCAACCCCAATCCAAGAAAAAGCGATCCCACCCATTCTCGAACAACGCGACCTCATTGGTTTAGCGCAAACCGGAACAGGTAAAACAGCTGCTTTTGCCATTCCCATATTAGAGTTGCTACACGCCAAAAAACCGCTAGATGGCGGTATCAAAGCACTGATTGTCACGCCCACGCGTGAACTCGCTATTCAAATTGCCGATAATTTCAAGGCCTATGGAAAGCATCTTGGGCTTCGCTCACTCGTGATTTTTGGGGGTGTCAAGGCTCATGCGCAAATTCAGACGCTCAAGCAAAAGCCCGCAATTCTCATCGCTACGCCAGGTCGTTTGCTCGACTTACACCAGCAAGGATTCATCAACCTCAAGCAGTTGTCTATTTTTGTCCTAGACGAAGCAGACCGCATGCTAGACATGGGTTTTATCCACGACGTCAAGCGCATTGTTAAATTATTGCCTAAAGAGCGCCAAACCTTGCTTTTTTCGGCCACAATGCCCGGAGAGGTCAAGAGTTTAGCTCAGAGTTTACTGCAGCAACCTATCGAAGTCACGGTAACCCCGGTTTCTTCTACAGCTGAACGCATAGACCAATGCATGATCCACGTTGCCGACCGCAAGCACAAAGAATCTTGTTTAGTAGAACTCTTGCAAAAAGATCCTGCAGAAAGTGTGTTGGTGTTTTCCCGCACCAAACACGGCGCAGATAAACTCGTTCGCATGTTGGGCAAAAATAAGTTGCCTGCCTTGGCCATTCACGGCAATAAATCACAAAATGCCCGTCAAATGGCCCTGAGTCATTTCAAGGAGGGTAAAATTCGCATTTTGGTTGCTACCGATATCGCAGCAAGAGGTATTGATATTTCTGGTCTAGATTTAGTGATCAATACCGATGTTCCTACGGTTGCAGAGACTTATGTGCATCGGATTGGCCGAACAGGTCGTGCGGGCAGAGAAGGTAGATCAGTTATCTTTTGCGAGCCAGAAGACCACAAGTATTTCAAGGCCATTGAAAAACTCATCGCAAAAAAAATACGGGTCGAATAACCCGTATTTTTTGAAGTATTTTTTGAACTTGCCGCTTTCTTTAGATTGCGGCAATTTTGTCTGACATATATTCGCCTGCTTTGAGTTTGCCGACGATTTGCGAGAAACAATCAATGGTGTAACGCACATCTTCTAGCGTGTGCACTGCGGTTGGAATCAAGCGCAAGATGATCATGCCTTTTGGAACCACAGGATAAACGACCATAGAACAGAAAACGTTGTAGTTTTCGCGGAGGTCAAAGATGAGGTTTGTTGCTTCAGGGATCGAACCGCTGAGGTATACAGGCGTTACGCAACTGTCAGTTGGGCCAATTTCAAAACCAGCTGCTTTGAGGCCATTCTGAAGTGCGTTGGTGTTTTCCCAGAGTTTGTCCTTTAGTTCAGGATGCTTGCGCATGAGTTCTAGGCGCTTGAGCAAACCAAGAACCAATGCCGCTGGCATTGCTTTGGCAAAAATCTGAGAACGCATGTTGTAGCGCAAATATTCAACGACTTGTTCGTCGGAAGAGATAAAGCCGCCTATAAGGGCAAAAGACTTGGCAAAAGTACCGAAGTAAATGTCGATGCCATCCTGACAACCTTGTTCTTGGCCTGTTCCGGCTCCGGTTGCTCCGAGTACGCCAATGCCGTGCGCATCGTCTACAAACAAACGGAAGTTATATTTTTCTTTGAGGGCGACTATTTCTTTGAGTTTACCTTGGTCTCCGCGCATGCCAAAAACGCCTTCTGTAATCACAAGAATTGCTCCGCCAGTTTCGGCTGCAAGTTTGGTCGCTCTTTGTAATTGCTTTTCGCAATCTTCAACGTCGTTGTGTTTGAATACGAAACGCTTGCCCATGTGCAGGCGAACGCCGTCGAGGATACAAGCATGTGATTCGGCGTCATAAACAATGACATCGTGGCGGTCTACCAAGCAGTCAATTGCCGATACCACAGCTTGGTACCCAAAATTGGCGAGTATGGTGTCTTCTTTTCCGACAAAAGCCGAAAGTTCATTTTCGAGTTGTTCGTGGTAGTTGGAGTTACCAGACATCATGCGCGCTCCCATCGGGGATCCGAAACCAAAAAGCGCAGCCGCATCAGCATCTGCTTGGCGCACCTCTGGATGATTGGCTAAGCCCAAATAGTTATTGAGAGACCAATTGAGTTTTTCTTTGCCTCTGAAGTTCATGTGAGGACCAATTTCACCTTCTAACTTGGGGAAAGTGAAGTACCCGTGAGATTCTTTGGCATGCATTCCGAGTGGTCCGCGGTTTGCCTTGATTTTTTCGAAGATATCTGCTGACATGCTGCTATTTTTTTGCAAAGTTAAGAGAATATAAAATATAACTCATGAACAAGTCTTTAGTTTTCAACAAGCTTTTCACTTAAAAACTGTGCTGTGGTGTTGTCTTTGAGTTTGATGAACTCTTTAGGGTGGCCAGCAAACAATAAATAACCTCCATTTTCACCGCCGTCAGGACCAAGGTCAATGATGTGATCGGCACATTTGATAACTTCCATGTTGTGCTCGATGACTACTAATGAATGGCCTTTGTCCAGAAGCGCATTGAAAGCGATGAGGAGTTTTTCGATGTCGTAAAAGTGGAGCCCAGTGGTGGGTTCGTCAAATATAAACAGGGTAGGTGTCTGCTGATTGCCTTTACCTAAAAAGGATGCAAGTTTGATGCGCTGGGCTTCGCCACCAGACATCGTACTGGATGATTGCCCCACGGTTAAGTAGCCGAGGCCGACATCGACAAGTGGCTGGATTTTCTCTGCTACGCGCTGGGCCAATTTATCTGGGTCTGCAGCAAAGAAATCCAAGGCTTCTTGCAGCGTGAGTTCGAGTAGGTCGGCGATTGATTTGTCACGGTAGGTGATCTCGAGCGTTTCTGATTTATAACGTTTGGCTTTACAGTGCTTGCAAGGGAGTTGTACATCGGCCATGAATTGCATTGAAACCGTAATGTTGCCCTCTCCTTCGCAGATTTCACAGCGTCCGCCAGCGACGTTAAAGGAGAAATAGCCTGGTTTGTAGCCGCGCAATTTGGCTAAAGGTTGCCGCGCGTAGATTTCCCTGATGTCATCAAAAGCCTTGACGTAGGTGATAGGGTTACTCCGCGACGATTTACCAATGGGGTTTTGATCGATGAATTCGACTTGCCCAATTTTTTTGATATCGCCGCTCAGACCGTTGCACTTGCCAATGAGGTCACTGCTGAGCCCGAGTTCTTTGCGCACCAAGGGGTACAACAAACGCTTGATAAGCGTCGATTTACCTGATCCGGATACGCCAGTGACGCAGACGAGTTGCCCGAGTGGAATTTGTACGTCCAAATTTTTGAGGTTGTTTTGGCGCGCATGGTGAATCTGAAGTTGGCCAAGTGCTGTTCGGGTTCTTTGAGGAATTGGAATTTGTTTTCGGCCAGTAAGGTATTGTGCGGTCAAGGAGTCACTTTTGCGCAATGCTTGAAAATCTCCTTGAAAGACCAAGTTACCACCCTGGCTACCGGCCAGTGGCCCAATATCTAGAATCTCGTCTGCGGCGCGCATGATTTCTTCTTCGTGCTCCACCACCAATACCGTGTTGCCTTGGTTTTTGAGGGCAGTCAGTACCTCTAATAGTTTTTTGGTGTCTCTTGGGTGCAAGCCAATTGAAGGCTCGTCTAGGATATACAAGGAGCCTACCAAGCTGGATCCGATTGAGGTCGCGAGTTGAATTCGCTGGGCTTCACCACCTGAGAGTGTATTGGAGTTGCGATTGAGTGTAAGGTACCCGAGTCCGACTTTTTGTAAGTAAGTAAGGCGCTGTATAATTTCTGGTAAGATATGTTTGCAAACGGATTGTTCGTAGGGCTTGAGTTCTAGTTGTGTAAAAAAGTCCAGGGCCTTATCTATGCTCATCAGTACAACATCTTGAATGCTTTGCCCAGCAATTTGAACATAGCTGGCGTCTTTTCGCAAGCGCGTTCCGTTGCAGTCTGGGCAAATTGTCTTGCCTCTGTAGCGCGACAAAAGAACTCTATATTGAATTTTATATGTCTGACTTTCAATTTGTTTAAAGAATTCATTTAAACCAACAAAGTAATGATTACCTGTCCATAAAAGCGCATATTGTTCCGGACTTAAATCTTGGATCGGGCGGTGAATGGGAAAGTCAAATTTATTGGCTTGAAACAATAAGGTTTGTTGGTATTCTTGCATGTTTTCGCCTTTCCATGGAGCTACTGCACCTTCGTAAATGCTTTTACTGCGATCGGGGAAGACCAGCTCTTCGTCGATACCAAGCGTCATGCCGTAGCCTTCGCATTTTTTGCAAGCGCCATAGGGGTTGTTGAAAGCAAAGAAAGCAGGGCTTGGCGTTTCAAAGCGCAGGCCGTCGGCTTCGAAGCGCGCGCTGAAGTTGACGAATTCATGGGTGTTGGCGTTGTACAAACTACACTCGCCTTTACCTTCCACAAAGGCGCGCTCAATTCCCTCTGCTAGTCGGCTTTGCTGCGGTAGTTCTCTGGGTTCATTTTTAAGGCGGTCTACCACAACCCAAGGCGTTGTTTGAGGAAGTGATTCAAGTGGAAAGACGTCGTCGATTAAGACAAAATTTTCGTTCAAAAACAATCTTGTAAATCCCTCTTTATTAAGTGATTGAATTGTATTATTTAAATTTTTTAATGAATCAATATTTAAAGGGTATAAGATGGCAAATAAATTGTTTTTCCAACTGTTGTCTAGAAAAGTTAATACATCTTTGGTTTGGTCTTGACGAACCGGATTTCCAGAAATGGGCGAATAAGTGGTGCCAATTCGGGCGTATAGCAACTTGAGGTAATCGTAGATTTCTGTACTCGTACCAATGGTAGATCTCGGGTTTCCAGAACTTACTTTTTGTTGAATGGCAATGGCGGGTGATAGTCCTTTGATGTCGTCTATGGCGGGTTTGTCCAAGCGCCCCAAAAACTGGCGTGCGTAGGCCGACATGCTTTCGATAAAGCGGCGCTGGCCTTCGGCAAAAATGGTATCAAATGCAAGACTTGATTTGCCCGATCCGGATACGCCCGTGATCACGGTAAGTTTGCCGTGTGGGATGCGAACATCTAAACCTTTGAGGTTGTGTTCGCGAGCGCCTTTGACCGTGATAAATTTTTCCATATGCAAAAGTAAAATTTCTTTACTTTTAGTGCTTTAAAAACACGCGAATGTCCGAAAACTCTTTGTTTAGAAAGAAAACCGTAGCAGCCATCTTGGCCCAAGTACAAGCCAACGAAGCAAGCGCAGAGGGCCAGTCTCTGCATAAGCATCTCAAAATGCGCGACTTAATCGCTTTCGGAATTGCAGCCATTATTGGGGCTGGTATTTTTTCTACAATTGGCCAGGCCTCAGCACAGGGTGGTCCTGCCGTTATTTTCCTCTTTCTTTTTACCGCCTTGGCGAGTGGTTTTGCCGCATTTGCTTACGCTGAGTTCGCATCGATGGTTCCGGTTGCTGGTTCGGCATACACTTATTCGTATGTTGCCTTTGGCGAACTCATCGCTTGGATCATTGGTTGGGCGCTCATTATGGAATACGCGATTGGCAATATTACCGTCGCTATATCTTGGAGTGATTATTTAACTACAATGCTTGAACAAATTCATATAGAAGCACTTAATATTAACGGAATTCACCTTCCAGCCTGGATGCAAATGGACTACCTTAGTGCCTCAAAAGGCTATCACGAGGCGCAGCACTTGATGGCAAAAGGGTCAGAATTAGCTACTTTGTCACCAACCTTACAAGATGCTTTTCAAGCTTGGATGAGCGCTCCGCGTATTGGTTCTTTTCATTTGGTGCTCGATATTCCTGCTTTATTTATCATCGTTTTGATTACTTGGTTGGTGTATCGAGGCATCAAAGAAAGCCGCAATGCGTCCAATGCTATGGTGATCATCAAGCTTGCCGTTATTTTGTTGGTGATTGCTGTAGGTGTCTTTTACATCGACATGAAGAATTGGTCGCCGTTTGCACCAGAAGGCATGAGCGGTGTCTTGAAGGGTGTCTCGGCCGTATTTTTTGCCTACATTGGCTTTGACGCTATTTCTACCACCGCCGAAGAATGTGAAAATCCACAGCGAGATCTACCGCGCGGCATGATGTGGGCAATCATCATCTGTACGGTTCTTTACATCATAATTGCATTGGTGCTCACTGGAATTGTGCCGTATCACCAGCTTGGGGTTGGCGAGCCCTTGGCATTTGTTTTTGAGCGCATCAATATGCCCAAAATGACGTTCATCATCTCCATGTCTGCTGTTGTTGCAATGGCTTCCGTATTACTTGTATTTCAAATGGGGCAGCCGCGTATTTGGCTGAGCATGAGTCGGGATGGTTTATTGCCCAAGCGCTTCTCCAAAATTCATCCCAAATACAAAACGCCATCTTTCGCCACGATTGTAGTGGGCTTTGTGGTGGCTATCCCTGCACTCTTCATGAACCTTACGATGGTCACTGACTTGTGCTCTATTGGAACACTTTTCGCATTTGTGTTGGTTTGTGGTGGCGTACTCGTCTTGCAAAACAAACCAGATGTTCCGCGGGGGTCTTTCAAAACGCCGTATCTCAATGCAGGGTTTGTGCTACCTATTTTATTCTTGGGTGCGTTAGTCTATTTTTATCAATCCAACGAACTTTTTCACTATTTACAATTCAAATCCTGGACAGATTTTGGACATAAAATTCCTTCGCTCATCTTTTGGATTTTTACCATCTTCTTAACAGTGGTGAGTATTCCAAAGAAATTATCGCTCATTCCGACTTTAGGTCTGCTTTCCTGTTTATATATGATGAGCGAGATTCCGCTCCAAAATTGGATCTACTTCGGTATTTGGTTAGTGCTTGGCCTCCTCATTTACTTTGGTTACAGCCGCAAACATTCTCAATTAAATCAATAACCGAAAGCTTGTTCGATGCCTAGTATAAAAGCATGAATGACTTTGATGTGGATTTCTTGCGCGCGGTCGGCGTAAGCGCTGTGTGGTGCGCGAATTTCGAGATCGGCCAAACTTGCTAGCTGCCCGCCGTCTTTTCCGGTCAATACAATCGTATGCATACCTTTGGCCTTGGCCGCCTCTACCGCTAAAATGACATTTTTCGAATTTCCTGACGTCGAAATTCCCAGGAGTACATCCCCTTTTTGACCTAATCCTTCGATATAGCGGGCAAAAACGTGGTCGTAGCCATAATCATTGGCCACACAAGAAAGGTGAGAAGGGTCAGATATCGAAACCGCTGCAAGTGCCGGACGATTGTTTCTGTAGCGTCCGGATAACTCTTCGGCAAAATGCATGGCATCACACATAGAGCCACCATTGCCACAACTCATGATCTTTTGTCCGTTCGCTAATGCGCTATGCATCATGGAAACACCCTGCGCTATTTTACGCATATTCTCGGGTGTACTAAAGTTGGCAAGAACTTGTTGTGCTTCTTGAAATTCCGCTAATAAGTTCAAAGGATCCATGGTCAATTTTTCTTCAAAAGTAAGAAAACGCATTCATGCGCCCAACGAATCATTTATCTTTGGTGTATGAATCAGTCTGCATACTATCGCAATAAGGTCATCTGGATTACCGGCGCATCTTCCGGAATCGGTGAAGAATTGGCTCGTCAGTTGGCAACGTTTGGTGCGCAATTGGTGCTCTCAGCGCGCAATCAGGAAAAACTGAGCAATTTAAAAGCTTCCTTGACAAAACCCGAAAACCATCTTGTACTTCCTTTAGATTTAGCAAACCTAGGAGATGTCAATAGTTACATTGAGCAGATACAATCTAAATTTGGTCGAATAGACATCATCATCAACAACGGTGGCGTTTCGCAGCGGGCAAGTGCAAATGACACCTCTATGGAAGTCAATCGACAACTAATGGAGGTGAACTTTTTTGGAAACATTGCACTGGCTAAGGCAGTCTTACCCATTTTTCGGGCCCAAAAAAGTGGCCAATATTTGGTAATCAGCAGCATCGCAGGCAAATTTGGTTTTCATTTGCGCTCCATCTATAGCGCCTCAAAGGCGGCTTTGGTTGGTTACTATGAAAGTTTGTCAATGGAAGAAGCTGCTCATGGCATCTGCGTCACTATCGCTTTTCCAGGAAAAATCAATACACCAATCTCAACGAGCGCACTTACGGCTTCAGGAGAGGCGCACGGCGTCATGGATCACAACCAAGCTACAGGAATGTCCGTTGAGAAATGCGTAGCGCAAATGCTCGATGCGTTAGCTCATCAAAAGAAAGAAGTACTTATTGGTGGAAAGGAGTTGTTGGCAGTTTACATGAAAAGATTTTTGCCGCGTTTGTTTTGGAAGATTATTCCAAAGCAAAGTGCCACATAGAAGATTCGACAAAGAATTGGGCATAAAAAAAGGGCTGTCTCACCGAGACAGCCCTTTTTTATTTCAGAAAGTTCTGAATTAGTTTACGCTTTTAGAAAGGTCTGCACCTGCCTTGAAACGAACTGTGTTTTTTGCAGCAATTTTGATTACAGCACCAGTTTTTGGGTTGCGACCATTGCGTGCGTTTCTTTTAGAGATTCCAAAAGAACCGAAACCTACTAAAGAGATAGAATCTCCTTTAGCCAAAGCACCAGTAGTAGCGCTTACGAAACCATCTAATGCACGTTTTGCATCAGCTTTTGACATTCCTGCAGACGCTGCGATTGCGTCGATCAATTCAGCCTTGTTCATAATAAGTTAGTTTTAATTAGTTAGTAATTAATTATCGAAACAAATATATCGGAATATCAATGCCATCAAAGGTTTCAGGACAAAAAAAATGGCAAAATGTTGAAAAAACGGCCATTTTGTTGATAAAGCGGGGTAAAATGCCCGTCAGTATTGGGATTTCAGAACATTTTTACTTGAATTTTGTACTATGCAAATGAAGGTAGGAATCATCGGTTCGGGAATTGGGGCTTTGGCCAGTGCCATAGAACTCCGAAAACTGGGCTTGAGCGTAACTGTTTTTGAAGCCAACGACATCATCGGTGGGAAAATCGTCGAACAACGCATCGGCGACTATCGCTTCGATATGGGGCCTTCCGTTTTTACAGAGCCACATTTGGTACAAGAGTTACTTCAAGCCTTAGATCCGCAGCAAACCTTTCCTTATCATCAGCTCGATGAATCTTGTCGCTATTTTTTCAACGACGGTCAGCAGGTCAATTTACCTGTGCACAAAGATGAAGTAGCACAAACACTACAAACCGAATTTGGAGAAGATAAAGCTGCTGCACTTCATTTTCTCTCTCAAATGGAAGCCAATTACAAGGCTATTTATCCAGTGTTTATTCAAATCTCACTGCATCGCCTCAAACATCTACTCGCTAGGCCACTATTAAAGGCCTTAGCGCGCCTCTTTCAATACGGCTTGCACCAAACGATGCATCAGCAAAATCGCCAAATCTTTAAAAACTCGAAAACCATACAAATTGTTGACCGCTTGGCTACTTATAATGGGAGTTCTCCTTATTTAGCGCCAGCTATGCTCAATATCATTTCTCAATTAGAGTTCAATGAAGGCCCGGCAATGCCTGTGGGTGGTATGGTTCAGATTACCCGACGCACCCAACAACTCGCCGCTCAATTTGGAGTAGACTTCCATACCAATGAACGCGTGCTTGAAATTTTACATCAGAACAACATCATTAAAGGACTGAGAACGGCAAAAGGAAATTACGAATTCGATTTGGTGGTTTCCAATATGGATATCCATTACACCTACGAACAACTCATGCCCACTATTAAAGCGCCTCGCCATTTGCTTTCGCAAGAAAAGTCGAGCTCTGCAGTTGTCTTTTATTGGGGTATGAACCGTTCTTTTGAGCAATTGGGTGTCCACAACATCTTCTTTGCATCGGACTACCAAGCAGAGTTCAAGGCAATTTTTGATACCAAAACCTTACATCCCGACCCTACAATCTACATCCATATTTCTTCCAAGGTAGAGCATTCCGACGCCCCTGACGGAAAAGAAAATTGGTTTGTGATGGTGAATGCACCTATCAATGTTGGTCAGGATTGGGACAATGAGATTCAACTCTTGAGAAAGCGCATCCTAGCTAAATTAACAAAGCAACTTCAGGTAGAAATAGAAGATTGCATTGAGTGCGAACAAATCAATGAACCGCGCTTGATCGACGCGCGCTACAGTGGTAAGCAAGGTTCCATTTATGGCAATGCCTCTAACAACGCTTTTTCAGCATTTCTAAGACATCCCAATTTTTCTAAAAAAATCAAAGGTCTTTACTTTGCGGGGGTTACAGTGCATCCAGGAGGCGGCATTCCTTTAGCCATTAACAGTGCCAAGATTGTCGCGCGTTGCGTACAAGAAGATTATCCTAGTCTTCGAAAATAAGCTGGTAGGTTTGTACTTGATCCAGTGCTGCACTATTTTCTTTAAAAGATCCTTTAATTGAAAAAAATGAAAGGTAAATTTTCGAAGGTGTTTCTGAAAGGGGGATATTTTTTTTCTCTTCGATAGAATAGAATTGTACGATTGTTTTTTTTGCCTTGACCAAATGATCGTTCGCTACAATTGCTGAATCAAAGCGATGCCAATCATAACCTTGAGGGTCGTAAAACCAATAACAATAGTCATCAATTGTATTCAGAAAGAGTTCTTGATCAAGATTGAATTCCGTTTCTACACTTACTTTCCAACCAATGTTCTCAAAGTCAGGAATGTTTCTTTTCATTGCGCCATAAGCAATCACCGATCGCTCACTGCAATGTACAAAGACGCCATCTAAGCTATCTAGCTCAACGGCAATCACAAAAGGTTCTTTTTTAAGTTGAATAATTCTTGTCGAATCTCCAGATATGATTTGGTCACCTTGTGAAAATCCAATTTTATACGTTTGCCCAAAAAGTTGAATCTGCAACAAAATCAAAAATAGAAGGAGGCCTGTCCGTAAATTCATGGAATAAAAGTAGGGAAAATCACGCTGCATTCATTTGTAATCCTTCAAAGCTAAAATGGCATCCTGAACTTCAATAAGAATGGCATCAATTTCTTTTGATTGCGCATGAATAGCCTCCCCAATTCTAACCTCTGCGTCATAGGGAACAAGAAGCCGTTCGCCTTTTGGTAAAATTTTACCGGTTCCTTGAATGTATACCGGGACATACGGAATGTCCGGGTGCTTTTGTAACAATACGCCAATTCCCTTGCGGAAGGCTTGCATTTTTTCTGGCTCGCCTCTCGATCCTTCGGGAAAGATAATCAGTGAATGCCTTTTTTCTAAGTATTGGCTAATTAATTCAAGGGCATCAGAGGTGCCGCCTTCTTCTCGCCGCTTGATCAATAGGGTATTTACGAAGATGTTTGAAAGTATGCTCAGCCAATTGTTGCGTCCAAAATAAGTAGCTGCCGCGACAGGATGCGTCCGAAGTAAATCTTTGGCAGGAATTTGTGAGAGCAAGGCCATTGTATCGAGATGGCTGTTGTGATTGGCTACGATGATGTAAGGTGTAAGAGTTGGAAGCGGTTTTTTCGAGGTAACTTTGACCCCAATGATTTTCAAAAAGAGGGGCATGAGTAATTTATAGATCAAAATTAACAACAAGTGTTTCATCTGACATAATAAAGCAGGTACACGAAATAAAAGAAAAACGGCGAGCTGATCGCGAGTGAATCAATCCTATCTAAAATACCGCCGTGTCCTTTTATAGCGTTGCCCGTGTCTTTGAGTCCGAAATCTCTTTTGATGGCCGACACAATGATGTCTCCGACAAAACCACTACAGGCGATGAGCAGGCCAGCTAACAGGGCAATTTCCGCAGAGAAAGGCGTCAAGAAGCGCAAAAAATACGCAGCAGCAACCGTACTCAGCAAACCGCCAATAAATCCTTCCCAAGTTTTATTCGGACTGATTTTTTCGATGATTTTGCGTCGGCCCAATAGTTTCCCCCAAGTGAATTGAAAGACATCGTTCATTTCAGTTAGAAACACGACGTAGAGCAAGAGTCCGCGACCACCGACCTCAAAACCGGGAAGCTCGGGCAAAGAAAGCAAGTAAGCCAAGTGACTGATCGAAAAAACCGTGAGCATGAGATGGGTCGGAATGACGCTCATGGAGCGGGCGATATCTTGTGTGTGTCCTTTCAAAACGAGTAGAAAAGGAATCCAGGTAAACATGAAAACGGGAATGAAAATCAAAAAAGGAGCAAACCATCCCATGTAGGCGATATAGTACTGAACGGGAATGGCGAGATACGCCCAAAAAATAACGCTGCGGTCTTCGATTCGCGCATTTTTACTGATGCTCGATAATTCGCGCAGCGCAGCAAAAGACAGAAAGCCAAAAGCCACAAAAGAAATGCCAGGATGCACAAGAGCTGCGGTAATAAAAATACCCGCCATGATCCACCATGATTTAGTGCGCAGCACGAGTTCGTCAACTTGCGGCCCAGGTTTGATCTTGCGCATGATCCAAAAAAGTGTACTTGCGAAAACCAGTACGCCAATGATCACTAAGATCATTTGTTGGATTTCATTCAGGGAATTAACGGACAGCATAAGTCAGTCTTTTGAGGGTACTCCAAATCAATAAGCCAAAAATAAGCAACCAAATCCAAGTAAGGTAATGATAAATTGGCGCGTTGAACCAAAAAAGTATGCTGAGCACACCGACAACCAATGCGCGGTCTGATTTGCCCATGGGGCCATCGTAACGACGCTCTCCGCCAATGGCTTGCCCGAGAATGCCGGCAAATTCATTGAGCACACTCAAAAGCAAGAAGGCCATGATCCAAATTTGGTCCATTGAAAACAGCAGGTAAAGTGGGTAGTACAGCACGATATCCGAAAGGACATCTCCCATTTCATTGAGTGCCGCTCCCAATTTGCTCTGCATTTGAAACTGGCGCGCCATCATGCCGTCGAGTGCATTGAGTGCCATGCGGAGCAATAAAACAAAGGGAAATAAAACCAGTGAGATTTCTCTTGGTCCGTAATAGCTCATGAGCCCCATGGCGAGAGAGAGCAAAAAAGCAAGAATTGTCAAGCTATTGGGTGTAAAGCCCCATTTTTTCAATTTCAACAATAGCGGCTGTAGTAGGGCTTGAAATTTAGGTTTGAGTTGGTAAACAGAAATCATGGTTCGTGTTTGATAAACGGATCGGCAACAGGTTTGAAAGCTATGAAATGATTGCCAAAGTGACCCTTTTCTATGAAATGAACAACTGCTTCAGAAAAAACGTTAGGATGCGTATACATTTGGTCGTGATTCAATGGCACATAACGCAGGTCTTGATGAGTTTGTCCAAAGCAAAGAGGTTCCCAACAGTAAGGTCCAAGTTCTGCCGCTCTTTCTTGATGTTTACGCACAACTTTTGTGGCATACGTTTCGAGCAGAAGCCCCTTTTCGATTTCGGGAAATACAAGTGCAGGGTATGGGGTGTCGATGAGGTCTTGCATCACTGGCCCAAAAAGTATCCAATTGACCAACTTCATATCCTTGACCAGAATAGTAGGTGCGCGTTCTTGTAGTGTGCTGCGGTCATAGATAATTGTAGCGATATTTCGAGGCCCACCTGCGTTGATCCAAGTATTGATGGTCCAAGACCCAACGATATAACCCAACACGTGCACTTTTTCGTAGCGATCGAGGTTTTCTTTTTTCCAAAATTCATCTAGATTTTGAACCGTTGCAGCAATTGATTTTCGGGAAATGTAACGAGGTACAAATACATCGTACGGATATGCTCCAAATTCTTTCTTGATTGCTTTTAAGCTATGGTATTTTGAGCCAAAACCAGTGAGGATGACGAGGGCTTCTTTGTTTGTATCACTAATTTGCTCTAATTCTTTTGTTCCAGCATAAACCTGCTGACCAAGCCATGAAAAGAGCAAAATTGTAAAGTAAGTCATTAAGCGCATGAGACAAGTTTACGAAAGAAATTGCCTATTAAGAAATCAATTGGAGCAAATGGGAAAAAATCAGCTGCGAAAAACGCAAGCGACGTTAAACAAAAAAGGTTCCGTAAAGGAACCTTTTCTTGTAGCGAGACCGAGAGTTGAACTCGGGACCTTAGGGTTATGAATCCTACGCTCTAACCAACTGAGCTATCTCGCCGTGTGCGGGTGCAAATATAAAGAGAATTTTAAATTACTGTATGATCCGTTGGCAACTAATTCATTTTTTTCAATTCAAGTTGAATCAGATCAGCTAAAGATCGAAGCCGTCCAGAAGAGAAATCAAAAGGTACGCCAGCCGTCTCATAAATCTTGGCCATGGGTGCTGTATAGCCCAGCGCTAAAGCATTTTTGTATTGTTCAATGGCCTTTGGATAATCCTCGAGGCTGTTTTTCCAGACACCAAGTGCGCCGAGTTGAGCGATACCGTATTCGATATAATAGAACGGAACTTCAAATAAATGCAATTGGCGCTGCCAGGAACATTCAATTAAATCTTCGTAATCCGTCCAGTCGGTGAGTCCGGTTCCAAAATCTGCCGAAAGCTGACACCAAAAAGCAGCTCGCTCGGCTAGTGAGTGGCTTGGGTTTTCGTAAATCCAGTGCTGAAAAGCATCAATTTGAGCAATCCATGGCAACACTTTCAAAGTGCCTTCAATTTGTTCGCGCATGGCGCGTTGATGTGCCGTTTCATCGTAAAATTCTGACCATTGTGGCATGCTCAGTAATTCCATCGACATCGAGGCAAGTTCCGCTACTTCTGATGGTAAATTTTTAAAGGCGGTGAGTTTGAGGTCGCGGCTCAAAAAAGAGTGGATGGCGTGTCCGCCTTCGTGAACCATGGTTTCAAGGTCGCGTTGTGTTCCGACGGCATTCATAAAAATAAATGGAACCCCAATTTCGTATAGCGGGTAATTATAACCTCCTGGTGCTTTACCTGGTTTGGAATCGAGATCTAAGTGTCCGAGTTGATCCATTATGCGCAGACAGTTTCCAAAATAGGGATCAATGCGCTCAAACATGGCGATGGTGCCGCGCAGCATTTCGTTACCGTCTTTAAAAGGTTTGAGTGCTGGTTTTCCGTCCGGATCGACGTCGAGGTCCCATGGCTTGAACTTTGTTTTGCCTAATTTTTGGAGCCGTTGTGCTTGTATTTCCTTGACTAGCGGTACAATTTGGGTTTTGATGGCCTCGTGAAAAGCGAAGCAATCTGCTTTCGTGTAGTCAAAGCGCCCCATTGCTGCAAATTTGTAGTCGCGGAAATTGTCAAAGCCTGCGTTCAATGCCAAATGATGTCGTTTTTTGATTAACGAAGTGAACAACTCATCTAGTTGAGCGCGGTCTTTGCGACGAACCTCGGCCATTTTGTCAAAAATGCTTTTGCGCAGCTTTTCATCTTGTTCTTTGAGTCGGAGTGCCGCTTGTTGCATCGTGAGGGTTTGGCCTTCGAAATCAACACTTTGTGCTGCGCTAATGGCGCCGTACTGCTGTGCTTCTTCGTTTAGAGCGGCTTCAATTGCAATATTTTCTTCACGGTACAAATCCAAGGCGCTTTTCACACTTCTGAAATAAATTTGATGCGCAGCATCTGTTTTTTCATGTACAAACGAAAGCGCCATTAACTTCTGATTGAGTTTGTCTTCCAAGGGAGCTAACTCAGGTTGAATTTGTGTTACAAATTGCGTGTAAGCATCGCGCAACTCCGTTTTGGTAGTGTCTATACTCATGCGGATATAGCGCCAAGCTAAATCTTCTTCAAGTACTGCATCAAGTTCTGAGCGGTCTTGCAGCCATTGATCAAAATCGGTAACCGTTGAAATTTCTCTGGAAAGTAAATTTTCAAAGTAGGGGGAGAGTACGGTAAAATCGGTGATGGCCAGGTCTTCGGGGAGAAACTGGCGCGCTGCTTTCTGAATGGTCATGTTATTTACCTCTTGAAGAGCCGGTTTTGACGGCAGTTGGTTTCTTAGGTGCGGCTGGTTTGGCCGCTTTTGCTGCGGGTGCTGCTGTTGTGACTTTTTTCTTGGTCTCTGCTTTTGGTGCTTTCACTTCTTTTGTAGCACCTGCTTCTTCGCTAGCTGCCGCTTCAAAGGCTCCTGCTTTGATCAATAAGTTAAACCACTGAAAAAGTTTGCGAACATCAGAAGGATACACGCGGTCTTGATCCCAGTTGGGTAAAAATTGCGCAAGTGCAGCCTCGAGTTCTTTCATGTCTGCTTTGTGCGAAGGTGCTTCTGTAGGATACAACTCGAGCATTTTAGCAAAGATGTCGGTGAGTTTGACATCTTCTTCATAGGTGAAAACACTGATGTCGTCTAGGGTAGAGATGCGTTCGGTGGCGTAGGCCGGAAAGCGTTTTTTATCGATCATTGATTCGACAATGACATTGTTTTTTCCTTGCGCAATGACTTTGAAAAGGCCAGGTCTTCCTGAAATAGCAATAATACCGCTGAGTTGCATAGTTTGATTTTCGGTTTAAAAGTCCCCAAAAATAGAAAAATAACGCTTAATACGTTCAAGGAAGTGGTATTTTCTCCTTTGTTCGGAGCGGCACAAATAATTTTTTAACACTATCAATCAACTTATTAACAATAAATCCTTATAATATGTGTACCTTTGCACCTCATTTTAAAAAGAATACATGACATTTGAAGAACTGGGATTAAGGCGAGAGGTGCTGAAGTCGTTGACAGAATTGGGTTTTGAAGCACCGACCCCCATCCAGGAACAAGCAATTCCCTACTTATTAGGAGAAGATTGCGATTTTGTCGGTCTGGCGCAGACCGGAACAGGTAAAACGGCCGCATTCGGTTTGCCGTTGATTAATAACATTGATAACGCAGCACGCCTGCCACAAGGGGTTATTATTTGCCCTACACGCGAGCTCTGCCTTCAGATCACCAAAGACCTCAACGTTTTTGCAAAGTATCTAGACGGCAATATCACAGCAGTGTACGGCGGGACCGATATCCGTACGCAAATCTCCAACGTTAAAAAAGGAACGTCAATTGTAGTGGCTACACCAGGTCGTTTGGTCGACCTCATCAACCGCAAGGTGGTGCAATTGGGCCAAATCAAATACGTCATCTTAGACGAAGCAGACGAAATGCTCAATATGGGTTTCAAAGAGGACATCGACATGATCCTCGAACAAACACCTATCGACAAAAACGTTTGGTTATTTTCGGCAACTATGCCAACAGAGGTTGCGCGCATCGCCCGCACCTACATGCACGATCCATTAGAAGTTTCCATTGGTCATAAAAACCAAAGCAACGAAAATATCGAGCACATTTATTATTCAGTGAAAGAACGCGATCGCTACGACGCCGTGAAGCGTTTGATCGATTTCAATCCAACAATTTACGGCCTCATTTTCTGCCGTACTAAGAACGAAACCGCAACAGTTGCCATGAAATTGGCCCGCGACGGCTACAATGCTGAGCCTCTCCATGGAGACCTCACTCAAGCCATGCGCGACCGCGTCATGGAGCGCTTTCGTTCAAAAGAATTACAAATCCTCGTCGCAACAGACGTTGCCGCACGCGGTTTGGATATCAACAACATCACGCACGTCATCAACTACAACCTCCCAGACGACATCGAAAACTACACACACCGTAGTGGCCGTACTGCGCGCGCTGGCAAAACAGGACAGTCTTTGGTGTTGGTCAATACCCGTGAGAACGTCAAGATCAAAGCGATCGAGCGCCAAATGCGCATGACCTTCACGCAGGGCCAAATTCCGAATCCTGCCGAGATTTGCGAGATCCAATTGAAAAAACTCATCGATAACACGATTGCTACCGAAGTCAAAGAAGCTGATATCGCCCCATTTATGGAGCAAATCCTCGACTCTTTCAAAGACCTCAGCAAAGAAGAAGTCATCAAGCGTTTTGTTTCAGCAGAGTTCAATCGCTTTATTGAATACTACGAACGCGCTGGCGACCTCAACGCTGCAGCCAGTAAAGACGAGCGCGAGCGCCCAGATCGCAAAAACGATCGCCAAAGCCGTGCGCGCGAAGAAGGCAAGACACGTTTCTTTGTCAATCTTGGCCGTCGTGATGGTCTGAATCCCGGTGCAATGGTCCGCATTATCTGCGATGCCACTGGCCTCAATTCCAAAGCACTTGGCCGCATCGACATCATGACCTCATTCTCCTTCATCGAGGCAGATGACGAGCACACACAAAAAATCTTGAAGCACGTCGATGGCTATGAATTCGAAGGCCACAAAGTGTCAATCGAAGTAACTGCTCCTGGTCAGGGTGGCGGCGATGACCGCGGCGAACGCCGTTTCTCCAAGGGCGCAGGCTCTAAAAGAGGACCGGGTTCTTTTGGCGGCGGAAAAAAACCAAGTTTCGACAGAAAACCTGGCTTTGAGAAAAAAGGCGGTTTTGACAAAAAACGCAGTGGTGGCTTTGACCGCGATCGCGGATTTGGCGCCAAAAGAAATAAATACTAATTCTCCTTACCCATACCTTACCTTTTATGGAAATCAGAAATATTGCCATTATTGCCCACGTTGACCACGGTAAAACAACCTTAGTTGACAAAATGATTGAAGCAGGCCAAGTGGTCAATGAGCGCGACCGCATGACCGGCGAACTCATCATGGACAACAACGATTTAGAGCGCGAGCGCGGCATCACGATCGTCTCTAAAAACGTGTCCGTATCTTACAAAGGCACCAAGATCAATATCATCGACACCCCAGGTCACGCCGACTTTGGTGGTGAAGTAGAACGCGTGCTCAACATGGCCGATGGCGTTTGTTTGTTGGTCGATGCATTTGAAGGCCCGATGCCGCAAACGCGTTTTGTACTCGGAAAAGCACTTTCAATGGGGCTCAAGCCTTTGCTCGTGATCAATAAAGTGGACAAAGAAAATTGTACGCCAGAAGAAGTACACGAAAAAGTATTTGACCTCATGTTTGAGCTCGATGCCAACGAAGCTCAGCTCGACTTCCCAACGATCTACGGTTCTGCCAAAAACGGCTGGATGTCTACAGATTGGAAGCAGCCTACAGACAGCATCACGCCATTGCTCGATCAAATTTTGGATTACTTCCCGCCGCGCGAAATCGAAGAAGGAAATACCCAAATGCTCATTACCTCTTTAGATTTTTCATCGTACGTCGGACGAATTGCAATTGGCCGTTTATCTCGAGGCGTGCTCAAAGAAAATCAACCGATCATTCTTTCTAAATCAGATGGTCGTCAAGAAAAACACCGCATCAAAGAGGTGTTTGTATTTGAAGGTATTGAACGCACCAAAGTCACCGAAGTGCAAGCCGGAGACCTTTGCGCGGTTACAGGTATTGAAGGTTTTGAAATTGGCGACTCCATTTGCGATGCTGAAAATCCAGAGCCGCTACCAACCATTAAAATGGACGAGCCAACCATGAGTATGTTGTTCTCGATCAACGACTCTCCATTTTTTGGAAAAGAAGGCAAGTTTGTGACTTCTCGTCACATCTCTGACCGTCTCAACAAAGAACTCGAAAAAAACCTTGCACTTCGCGTAAGCGATACCGACAAAGCCGACAAATGGATGGTTTTTGGTCGTGGTGTACTGCATCTTTCCGTTTTGATTGAAACCATGCGTAGAGAAGGTTATGAGCTACAAGTTGGCCAACCACAAGTCATCATCAAAGAAATCGATGGCGTCAAGTGCGAGCCTGTTGAAGAACTCACTATTGACCTTCCTGAAGAGCACAGCGGAACAGCAGTTGAGGCCGTAACACGCCGCAAGGGCGAAATGACCAATATGGTGCCAAAAGGAGACCGCATGATTGTCACTTTCCAAATTCCATCGAGAGGGATCATCGGTTTGCGCAATTACCTGCTGACCCAAACAGCAGGAGAGGCCATCATGAACCACCGTTTCTTGGAATACCAACCTTACAAAGGCGAGATCCCAGGACGTCAGAATGGTTCTCTCATTTCATTGGAGCAAGGAACATCCATTCCGTTCTCACTCAATAACCTGCAAGAGCGCGGTAAGTTTTTTATTGCTCCCAACGAAGACATCTACGAAGGCCAAGTAATTGGAGAAAATTCTCGTGCTGGCGATTTATGTGTCAACGTGACCAAAACCAAGAAATTGACCAACATGCGCGCTTCTGGTTCCGATGACAAAGTGCGTTTGGCGCCACCTAAAGTGTTCAGCCTTGAAGAGTGTTTGGAGTTGTTTTTAGTGCTTGCAACTCAGTTGCAGGCACAAAAACGCACTTTTTTATCCCGCTCAGAACTTGGGTTTCATGTAGGCCAGACCTACTACCTCGGGGATCTCAATCCCTATCAGCAATTCAATAACGCACATTTAGCAGGCGGATTCATTTACCGCTACAACTTTAATAACCGCCTCACGCTACGCTTCAATTACCTATATGGTCAAGTTTCAGCTGCAGATTCCGCGTCACCGTATCCCTTGTTGATCAATCGCAACCTGAGTTTTCAGTCAAATCTTCACGAAGTGGCCACAGGGCTAGAGTTTCATTATGTGCCTTTTCAATTTGGCAGTAGCCGCTACCCCGCAACCGCTTATTTGCTTGCTCAAATTGGTGTTTTTCACATGAATCCACAAACCTACTACAACGGCGCTTGGCAAGACCTCCAGCCGCTTGCTACAGAAGGTCAGGGGACAACTGCCAACTCACAAAAACCTTACAATCTCTATCAACTTTGCGTACCGCTTGGTATGGGGCTTAAAGTAAGTCTCGGAAAAATGGCCACTTTCAATCTCGATGTTTCGATCCGCAAGACCTTCACTGATTACCTCGACGACGTCGGTGCAGATACATATGTGGATCCTCAAATTTTAGAAGACGAAGTTTCGGACCTTTCAGCAGCACTCTCCAACCAGAGCCTAGATGGCAATCGCTTTGGCAAACGCGGCACGAGTAGCACTAAAGATTGGTATGTGTATGCAGGTGCAACGTTTACCTTTCGCTTAGGTAAAGGAGGGGGTTGTTTTTATTAAAAAAGTTATCATGATGTACAAAATTGCTCTTTTTTCATGTTTGGTATTGGCTTCTTGCCAGTCAGAGGTTTGTGAATGTGCCGACCAATGGTTAGAAATGACCCAAGCGCTCAAAGAAGCCGAAGCAGAAGGCAAACCTATTGATCAACTCCTCAAAAAATACGAAGCACCACTCAAGAAATGTGAAAACATGGATGCCAATTTGACGGCTGCCGAAAAAGAGCAGATGCTCGAAGAATTGCGTGCTTGTGAATCCTACAAGAAAATAGGCAAAGACTAGTTGTTTGCTTAATTGATTAGGAAGTTTTCCTTGAACACCGATTGGTAGCTCTCCCAATGCTGGTAGCCAGAAATGGTTTCGTTGTGCCAAAGAAAACTGAAGGCACCCCCATATTTCTGTACCTCCTTATACAACGCTTGAATGCGTGCTTTGGCGTCCGTTGGCGAGAGTTGAAGGTACTCGAGTAGTGTACCGTCCATATAAACGAAGGGATGCACGGTTAAGGAAGTCACTTCGTTTTTCTGTAAATCAAACCACTTGAATGCGCGGGCAGTCCCGGCCCTAAAACCAGTTTGTTCGGCGTAACCCATTGTGTAGTCGTGGGTGATACCCGCTTTGATCAACTGTTGGTAAGTGAAGGGGAGTTTAAACAATAAAAAATGTTGTCGGTTACTGTTCGGTTGATAACCCACAATTTGCGCAAGGCGCTGCATTTCGATTTCGATTTGCTGTGGCTGATGCTGTGTGAGTGAGCTGGCATGCAGTCCAATTTCACAAACAGCAGCAATTTGCTTGATTTTTTCTTGTTGCGCCAGATTGAGGTGGGATAAATTCTTATCGAGTTTGCTATAGTTTCCCAATAACCAAAATACTTTGGTTTCTTCAAAATGTTGGGCCAATTCGGCAATTTGCTCAAAAGTATCGTAGGGGTCGGGCAGGGCACCAGACCTGACTTTTTTACGATCGTTGATCCGTTCACTTCGGCGATAAATCAAGTCTTTGGCATGGGCAAAAAAGGTTCGAATGCTGTTTTTGTGCGCGTAGGCGAAGGTGTGATCGATATCGAAAGTTGGCTGAAAATAAAAACGAGGTGGCTGGGCTGACAAACTTACCTGAAGCGATTTTTCAAGGTAACTGATCAGGCTATTGCTCCAGATATCGCATATAGGTGTTTGCAGCCAGTTCTGATGTTGTAATATAGAGGCGCTCGCTTTGTATCGTCCCAGACCATCTGTCTGCAGACTGTTGTATTCTTCCATGCGACTCAAGACATAAAAGATAGAGGCCAACAGATCTGCTGTTTGGTCAAATTCAAGACAGGCTGTTCCAAAAAATGCGCCCGGTATAGGCTTCTTTTGTAGGCATTCATCTTCAAAAAGGAGTCTGGCTGGAACGATTTGAAGGCAATCTGCGAATTCGCGTTCTGAATAGTTAAGTTTGGGACCACTTGCCGCTATGAAAGCAATGCCATCGTTGGTCAGTTGATAGGCCACCTTCCTGTCTTTGAACACAAAAGAAAGCGTGTAGAGCAGGCGCTCGGTGATATATTCGACGTAAATGAGCACTACAGATCTGCGATGATTTTTTCACAAATGAACTCGGCAGCACGGCCATTGCCAAATATAGACGCATCGGTCTGAATGGTTTGAGACAAGAGTTGAGTGGCCGCCTCTAGAATCTTTTGGGCATCTGAACCTGTTAGGATTGCTGCGCCAGCTTCAACAACCTCTACCCACTCGGTTTGCTCGCGCAGAATGACGCAGGGTTTGGCAAAGAAATAAGCTTCTTTTTGTACACCGCCGCTGTCCGTTACAATCATGCGCGCGTTTTTCTCTAGAGCAATCATGTCGAGAAAACCAGCGGGATCAATGAGTTGAATGCGGGTTTCAGCGCTGAGCTTTTCTTGGAAGCTAGGGTTCAATAAAGTCTGAATTTTACCTCGCGTGCGCGGATGCAAGGGCAAAATGACGCGCATATTTGTTTGCTCAACAAGTGCCAGCAATGCCCTAAATATGCTTTCCAGGGCAACTGGGTCATCTGTATTGCTATCTCGGTGTATGGTGCAAAGCACAAATGGTGTTTGGTTCAGCTCGAGTTCGGTTATGATGCGCGATTTTTGATCGCTGAGTTGCGCAAAATAAAGGCTGTTGTCGTACATGATGTCGCCGCAGTGGTACACATGAGGTGCATCAATACGCGCTTTGGTTTGATGTACGAGCTCAAAGCCTTCCTTAGTTAGATTGGCAATTCCAGCTTGCGTAGGTACAAAGAGCAGCGTGCTCATGTGGTCTGCAGCGATCCGATTGATTTCTTCGGGCATGGCCTTATTGAAACTGCGCAAACCGGCTTCAATGTGCACTACCGGAATATGAATTTTAGCGGCTGCCAAAGCAGCAGCAATAGTGGAGTTTGTGTCGCCATAAATCACAACCGCAGCTGGTTTTTCTTTTTCGAGAATGGCCTCAAGGCCGCTCAGCATAGCGGCAGTCATGTGGCCATGTGAACCACTACCTACAGCAAGGTTGTAGTCTGGTTTAGGGATGCCGAGTTCTTCAAAAAAAACAGCGGACATGTTTTCGTCGTAATGCTGGCCCGTATGGACTAAAATTTCTTCTATTTGCTCAGAAAAATGAGTTTGGATGGCACGGCTCAGGGCCGCAGCTTTGATAATTTGAGGTCTGGCCCCAATGACGGTGAGGATTTTCTTTTGGGTCATTTTACAACATGCCTTCATCGGCGAAGCTAAAATAGCCATTATCTGTGAAAATCACGTGGTCGAGGAGTTTCATGTCTATGAGTTGGGCGAATTCTTTGATGTCTCTGGTTAGCGACTGATCTTGTACACTGGGTTTGGTTTGTCCGCTCGGATGGTTGTGACACAAAATAAGGCCTGTAGCAGCGCAGCGCAATGCCTGTTGAAAAATTCTTTTGGCATCGGCTATGGTACTGTTCCGACCACCGATGCTCAGTTGCACGATTTCAATAATTTCATTTGAAATATTTAAATAGAGCACATAAAATTGCTCGTGGTCGAGGTCGGCAAGTTTGAGCTGAAGAAGGTTGTATACATCTTTAGAGGCTTTGATGTGACGGCGTTGGCTAATGTGCGCACTTTGATAGCGTTTGCTGATTTCGAATATTCCAATGATGCGTCTAGCCAGAGCTTGGTCAATGCCATAGATTTCGAGTAAGTCCCATTCGGTGCTTTTGGCCAAGGTTCGCCAATTGCGCTGATGCCAGCGCCAGGTGCGCTCGAGAATCATTTGTTGTTGGTGCTGTTCCTGCGGATGCGCACATACGAGTGCTAAAAGTGCTGCATCGCTCATTTGTTGAATTTCTGTAAGTTGATTCATGGCAAGAAAACGAGTTGAAACAGCACATTGGTATGGACGTTGAAAACTTTTCAGCTCAAGAAGAATTTTTATCTTTGCTTTATGTCAAAAAAGCAGAAGAAAGTTCAAAACGTGGTCTACAGTACCAATCCTAACTTTAGTTACGAATTTGAGCAAGAAGAAGCTCCAGACACACTTCCAGTTCAGCAACAGCGTCTATATGTAAGCATTGACCGAAAGCAGCGTGCAGGCAAAGAAGTAACGCTAGTAGAGGGCTTTGTTGGCGCAGAAGAGGACCTCAAAGAGCTCGGAAAAATACTGAAAAGTAAATGCGGTGTGGGCGGAAGTGTCAAAGACAACGAAATTTTGATCCAAGGAAATTTCAAACAAAAAATCTTTGATTTACTGATCAACGAGGGTTATTCTCAAACCAAACAGAAAGGTTAAAAAAAAAGCGGCTCTTTCGAACCGCTTTTTCGGATAGGGCAGGTGGACCACCACTATCCATAACCTAACTATAAACTACTACGCTTTGGTATTTACAAATACAATGCCAAAAACGTAAAAAAAGACTATTTAGGGTGTTGCTAGAAAAAAATACTTACAATTTGATGAATTTGCCTTTCTGACGTCCCCCTTCAATCAAGTAAATACCACTTTCAAGTGTTTGTATATCAATGTTTTGACCAGCTAGTACAAGTCCATTGAAAATAACTTTTCCATTGATGTCTTTGATCTGAATTTGAGTAGGCTCTGTTAAACCTAAACTAATTTGAGTTTGGGCCGGATTTGGATAAATTTGTAAGTCACCATTCAATTCATCGATTTGATCTAGCCACATATTTTGATGAAACGTCGTATTGGTAATAATCGGATCATTCCAATCAAAATAAATATAGGCGGTATTTTCAATGGTTGACATGATCGGGTTGCCGGCATTCTCTTTAATGCGGTATGTCAGGTGGCCATGGCTTTCTGGCTCATTGCTTGTAGAATCTGGCAACCAAATTTGATTGAACTCAAAACGCATGATACCATTACCAAGATTGACAACCTGAATAGGATGCGTCGCTTCCAGAAGGGTGAAACTAGACCAATCGAGTTGGGCGCTCAGTGTGTCAATGATGTAAATATTTTGAGCTGGTGCTGTTCCTGTATTTTGAAAACGAATGGTATAGCTCAAGGCATCGTCGATAAACGCATCGAGATAACCTAATGGAAATGCTTCATTCATGTAGTCGGTACTCGCATTTTTATCGTTGGGGTCATAGCTATTGCCAAGAATTTGGAGCAAAGAACCGTTGTTATTATATGTACCGCAATCGGTAACCGAGCCAGTAGGTGTAATGGTAGACGTGAAGAAATGCTGTGCGCCGTTGATGAGGCCGCCAGGTACACTAAATAAAATCACATCGTAATTAGTGAAGCTTGCAGCTGTACTCGACAAGTTCCAAGTAATGGTGTTGCCCGAGATGGTATAATTGGAATTTTGAATGCTCGAAAGCACTGGGCTTACTCCTGCTGGATATGTAAAGCTCAGGGTGTAATTGCCCACTGCCCCCGGACCATAACTACCCCAATTGAGTTTGATATAGGCCGTGCTATTTTGGTAATATCCGATCCAAGGTGTTACGGTAGTCCAGAGATCAGCGCAACTATTGGTTGTGCCACCGCAATTTACTGGAAGGTAGGCGTTTGAAACTTGCCCTGAGGTAGAACCAATCATTGTAATGTAGTTGGTTAAAGCCGTGTAGCCATTGTAAGTCAACCATGTAGGGCTTACCGAACCTAAGATGTAATTTGAGGTACCAATGAAATTTCCACAATATTCAAAATAACCTGTCGAATCTGTATAAACGGTAACACTCGTCGTTGAATTAGGCTGCACAAATAATTGCACTGCGGCACCAACTAACGGCGCTTCACCTGGGTTCATGACCCCATTTCCATTGGCATCGCAAAAAACAAAACCTCCGTAGCAAAAAGTGGGTGGATTTGGGCTTGTGCAATTGAGAGGAATATTCACTTGAACTGGTGGGGTCCCTAAAACACATGGATTTGCAAGTACAGAATCAGGTGCATTTGCGGGTAATGTATACGGGTTATTAGCAAGCCAGTTTGGACTGATTTGAATAGGATAATATTGGTTGATATTGCCTACAAAATTCAAATTGTACTGACCGTTACTGTTTGTGTATGCTGTAAATCCGTTCACTTGAACCGGCGCATTTGCCACAGGACTTTCATTGCTATCCAATAATCCATTACCATTGGCGTCGCAAAATACGGATCCGCCTACGCATAGTGGAGCTTGACCTTGGTTGCAAATCAAAGTGAAAGCATAGGTCGTAATTCCTGTATTGGGAATTGTGATTTGTCCACCGGGGAAACTGCTTTGCACTTGATACCCACTGGCCAAAAGCCACTGAGGATCTATTTGTAGGGTGTAAGTACCGGGTAAGATATTCGTAAACAGCAACATCGTGTTTCCGCTCGTGTCTTGGTACATTTGACCATTTGACCCTACTAATTGAAAGGGAACCCCTTGTAAACTCTGTTCTTGTGTGCCATCGTTATCGCAATCGAGACCCACAAAAGCGTATACTTGATAAGTACATGAACCAACGGTGTAGGCAACGGTGTCGATGGCATATGTTTGATTCGCTGAGTTGTAAACTGTAGTTATTATTTGATAAGTACCAATCGCGGCATAGGTGTGGGTAAGTGGTGGATTCATGACAATATTAGTGGCATTTGTAGAGGTGCCACCTCCGGCGTTACTTGTTGCACCATCGCCCCAATTGACTACCGCTTGAAATTGAAATCCTGTAAAGTTATTCCCTTGAATCACGTATGGGATATCAAAATTATAGGATGCATTTGGAGCAGGACTCAGTGCTGAAAAGCCTATGGTAACTGTTTGGTCACAGCTCACTGGATTAAAGTTTGGAGCTAAGTAAAGGTTATTGATCGCAAAACCAGTAACTTGAGCAAAATGGTGATTAGAATAGGCAAGTAGGCCAAAAAGGAGTAGGTAAAGTGCTTTCATATTCAGAGGTTTATGAACAAGACGCGATAGATAAGCAAGTGGTTGCTTAGGTTGTGTGAAGTATTGTTAACTTTGCTTCATGGCAAAAAAGATAGAACGCTTGCGACTCGCTCAGTTTGGCAACCTCGAGTTGTTGGCTAAGCAAGTTGTCGAGGGTTTTATCACGGGTTTGCATAAAAGTCCGTTTCATGGGTTTTCTGTTGAATTTGCTGAGCACCGGCTATACAACCCTGGCGAATCTACGCGCAACATCGATTGGCGTCTCTACGGCCGCTCTGAGAAGTTATTTACCAAGAAATACGAAGAGGAAACCAACCTACGTTGCCAGTTAGTCATCGACAACTCGAGCTCCATGTATTTTCCGCAAGTTGGTCTCAGCAAGTTTGAATATGCAGTGTACGCTGCGGCGAGTCTCGTCGAGTTGCTCAAGCGCCAACGTGATGCGGTTGGGCTCAGTATATTCAATGAAGCTCTGGAGCTACACACCGCTGCTAAATCTTCCTTGCTACATCACCGTTATTTGTACAGCGAACTTGAAAAGCACTTGCTGGGATACGAAGAAAAAAACAAAAAACAAACAGCGACCATTGATGCACTGCACGCCATTGCAGAACTCACACACAAGCGCAGCTTGGTCGTTATTTTTTCAGACCTCCTCGACGACCCAAGCCAAACGGCTGCGCTTTTTGATGCCTTGCAGCACCTCAAGCACAACAAACACGAAGTCATTCTATTTCATGTGTATCACGAAGCTTATGAATTCGCTTTTCAGTTGGAAGATAGGCCTTACCAATTGATTGACATGGAAAGTGGTGAACGCATGTTGTTGCGCCCCGGAGATGTCCGGGAGAAATACCAAACTGCGATTTCCAACTATTTTGAAGAAATCAAGCTCCGTTGCCTCAATAATGGCATCGATTTCATGCCAGCACCAATCGAGGAGGGCTATGATCAAGTCCTCTTGAAATATTTATTGAAGCGCCAGCAACTTTATTGACCTGCTTTAAGTACCTGATCTGCTGCTTTGTTCATGACCCTAAAAAAGAGCGGAGGGATCAAAGAGAGTAACATCATGCCTGGATATCCCGTGGGCATGTTTGGTGCGCTTTCATGTCTGTTTAACAGTTGATACGGTTTGTCGGGCTTGTAATGATGCTCGCTGTGCCGGGATAACTCAAATAAGATGGCTCTGCCTAATAAATGATTGCTGTTCCAGGAATGATGGCGCTTTACCAATTCATAAGTACCATTTGGTTTTTGTTTACGTGCCAATCCGTAGTGCTCTATGTAATTTACGGTTTCTAGCAAGATCATGCCAAAAACAGCAGCAATAACGAATGCGAACAAGCCTCCTTTTCCAAAATTCCAAAAAATCAAGACCAGTAAAATGCTTTGTGCAATGCTGTACACAACCATTTTATTGCTCAAAGAAAATCGAGCTTTCCTAATGATTTGCATCCGTTTGATTTCTATTTGCCAGGCTTGGATGTAACTGCCTATTTGGGAGCGAAACCAAAAGGCAAAGAGTACTTCATTTCGGCGTGCACTTGCTGGGTCTTCGGGCGTACCTACATTCGTATGATGCCCGCGGTTATGGTAAGGCAGAAAGTGATTTTCTAATGAGCTTAAGAGCAGGAGTTCGCCAAGAAAACGTTCCATTTTTGAGTTGCGGTGCCCGAGTTCATGCCCTACGTTGATGCCTATAATGCCGCACATGAGGCCCATTGCCAAAACACGACCCCACCACGTGAGGGGGTCAGTTACTTCATGTTGACTACTCAGAAAATATAACAAGAAAACCCATTGAAGCGGAACCAAACTGTACAGCAAAAGATTGTAAAACGAATCGGGCTGAGAAAGATCAGTTTCTGAGGCTTCATCTGTATTCCAGCTTTTTGGAATCAGTAATTCAAGTAACGGTATAAGTCCGAAAAAAACAAACAAAGGAATAAAGGAGAACAGGCCCTCGGATTCAAAGGCTATACCCACCGTAATAGGAAGTAAAAAGATCAAAAAGTATTTCAATCT
Organism: Cryomorphaceae bacterium; assembly: GCA_021299335.1. Taxonomy (GTDB): domain Bacteria; phylum Bacteroidota; class Bacteroidia; order Flavobacteriales_D; family Crocinitomicaceae; genus UBA952. The sequence continues at coordinate 5,663 of JAJTGF010000016.1, read as the reverse complement.
TTTCATTTTTTATTAATCTTCTTTTTGTAGTAAAATTGTTTCGTGTCCTGCTGCATTGGCAATAGATAGCCAATAAGCCCCTTTATCTAATTCAGGAAAATCGATGTGAAGTTCGTTTGAATAAGACCAAGTAATTGGAAAAGTTTGCCCGACTGCGTTGAAGAGTTTGACCTCAGTGGGTTCAAGCGCACTTTTTACTTTGAGATAAGTAGAAAACGGATTAGGACCAAATGTTAGAGCTGTTGCTTCTTGCGCACTCAAATGAGCTGCTGGATTGACTCTTGTGGGATAAGCTTCATAACAGTCGCTGTCAATTCGGAACATATCAAAATAAGAGCCATTGGGAATGGTTACAGAAGAAACAATAGATCCATCTTGAAGAGACAAACCAAGGAGAGTAACGCCATTGGGTAGCATACTTTCAAAATAATAAATGCCATTAATTGGATCGATAGAAGCGGCATTCATGATGTAATTGGGTAAGTTTAAAAGGGTAGGAAGGGGGGTGACAATGCCAGTTGCAGCATCAATTTTCCCTAAACTTTTGACACCATTTTGCATGATGAGGCCATACATGGTAGTGTCTGAACAGTTGTACGCAAAGTTATCAAAACTATTGCCCCCACTAGGAATAGTAATGATTGGGTCTGAGAAAATAGTGCCGTTGTAAATGTCAATCCCTCTTAATTTTCCTTCTGTGATGAAATAGTACACCATTAAATGCGGGTTGATGACTGACCCCGCCATTGTATAGTTGCTTGTGATAGATGTCGGCGATAAGATTGTGACAAGGCCCGTACTCAAGTCGCAACTCGCTAAGCGCATGTCACCGGTGTAAGTGCCTGTGCTTTGGTTGTAAATGACCTGTGAATAAAGTCCATACATGGTCGAGTCTGCAGTATTAAAGCGAAAATTATTGAAATCGCCTGTTGCATTCGGATAATTGACCGTTACATCAGAGATGATGCTGCCGTCTTGAAGAGATAACGACAACCAAGAGTCTCCGTCTTGATATGAGTAGCTGAGTTCATAAGGATTGAGCGAAACACCCGTGGTATTGATGGTAGTGCTGAGTACTTGATTTCCTATGGGGGTCATGACACCCGTGGCGGGGTTGATCTCGACAAACGCGACGCTTGAGGGATTCATTTGTCGGTGCAAACCATACATGTTGTTGCCCAATTGCCCAAAAGATAGCGAGCATGCCAATTGAGCAACGATCAAAAGTTGAAGCCCCAATTTTGGGATAGAAATAGGTTGAAGAATCATGATTAATTTACTTTCTGAATGTACTTTATTTTTGGCGCATCAAGTCTTCTAGAATTAGCTACCGCAATACAAACAACCATCGTCGTCGTCTTGTTCTGGCGCATGCTCAATTGCAGGGTTGAGTTGCTTTTTGAGTTCATAGATTTTTTGTTGGGTTTCGATGTCCGAAAATAAGTCGCCAGTGAGTTGAGACTTGAGGTGAGCGATTTGTTGTTCAATTGTTTCCATGTCTCGAATATATACAAAAATAGTTTTTGTCCGACAAAGAGGTGTTTGATGAGCATCCCATCAAAAAACCGTACCTTTGCACTTTATTAGGCTATGGCGCATAAATCAGGTTTCGTTAATATTGTTGGTTCACCTAATGTTGGTAAATCAACACTCATGAACCAGCTAGTCGGTGAAAAGCTCTCTATCGTGAGTTCAAAAGCGCAAACCACCCGCCACCGCATACTCGGAATCGTCAACGAAGAAGACTACCAAATTGTTTTTTCGGATACCCCTGGTGTGGTCAACGCCGCCTATAAACTCCATGAAAACATGATGGAATACGTCAACGCATCTATTTCCGATGCCGACGTTCTGCTTTTCATGACTGACACCTTCGAAAACGAAATGAATCACAAAGAAACACTCGAGCGTATCCAGCGTCTCAAGGTACCTGTTCTTTGTCTCATCAATAAAATCGACAACTCGGATCAAACCAAAGTCATGGAAAGGGTTGTTTACTGGCAAGAAAAACTACCTAACGCTAAGGTTTACGCAGTTTCTGCCCTTCACAAGTTCAATATTGAGGCAGTTTGGGAAGAAATCCTTGCCTTAATCCCAGAAAGCCCCCCATACTACGACAAAGAGGAAATTTCGGATCGCCCCATGCGTTTCTTTATCTCGGAAATCATCCGCGAAAAGATTTTCATTCACTGTCAAAAAGAAATTCCCTACAGTACCCAAGTAGAGGTAGAGGAGTACAAAGAAGAGCCTGGCCTCACCCGCATTAGAGCCAATATCATCGTCGAGCGCGATTCACAACGCGGCATCATCATAGGTAGAGGCGGAGAAATGCTCAAGCGCATTGGTCGAGAGGCGCGCCTTGACATGGAAAAATTCCTAGAGACGAAAGTATTCCTCGAGAATTATGTCAAAGTCGACAAAGATTGGCGCCACTCTGATGCCAAACTCAAGAAATACGGATATTAAGCAAAACAATCATGAGTAATATAGTTGCCATCGTCGGACGTCCCAACGTCGGAAAATCTACCTTGTTTAATCGCCTTACCGAATCCAGAGACGCCATCGTTAAGGAAGTAAGTGGTGTTACCCGCGACCGCCTGTACGGCAAGGGCGAGTGGAACGGCTATCAATTTTCAGTGATTGATACGGGAGGTTATGCCACCACCAAAGAGGATATTTTTGAAGGCGAAATCCGCAAACAGGTTCAAATTGCCATCGAAGAAGCTACTGTCATTGTTTTTATGGTAGATGTCATGACGGGTATTGTCGAGATGGATCAGACGGTAGCACAACTGCTGCGCAAAAGCAAAAAACCCGTACTCATTGCGGCCAACAAAGTGGACAACACCGACAGAGTAGGTCTTTCTTCAGAGTTTTATACGTTTGGCTTGGGCGAGGTCTTTGACCTCAGTGCCACAAACGGCAGTGGAACTGGCGAAATCCTCGATGAGCTCGTTAAATACTTCAATAAAGAAGATGAGTCTGTCCGAGAAGAAGACAACCTTCCACGCATCGCCATTGTAGGGCGCCCAAATGTGGGTAAATCGTCAATGGTAAATGCGCTCACCGGTCAAGAGCGCAATATTGTTACCGACATTTCAGGTACTACCCGAGATTCCATCCATACCCGCTACAAAGCATTCGGATTTGACTTTCTGTTGATCGATACAGCGGGTATCCGTAAAAAAGCCAAAGTAACCGAAGACATCGAGTATTATTCTGTGTTGCGCTCTGTGCGCACCATTGAGAATGCCGATGTTTGCTTGTTTATGATTGACGCCTCCGAGGGTATCCAAAAACAAGATTTGAGCATTTTCTACATGTGTGAGAAAAACTCAAAGGGGGTTGTTGTTTTAGTCAATAAATGGGATCTCGTTGAGAAAGACCAAAACACCATGGTGAAGTTTGAAGCCAACTTGCGCGAGCAACTTGCACCCTTCAACGATGTGCCAATCATCTTTACCTCTGCTATTGAAAAACAACGCATTCACCGCGCTTTGGAAGCCGCTATGCAGGTTTATGAAAATAGAACTCGCAAAATTCCAACCCACGAACTCAATGAAGTGATGCTCGAGGTGATTGCCCAGACCCCTCCGCCTGCTATGAAAGGAAAGTACATTCGCATCAAGTTTGTACAGCAATTGCCTACACACGCGCCAAGTTTTGCGTTCTTCTGCAACTTGCCGCAGTACCTTACCGATGCTTACAAGCGTTTCTTGGAGAATCGCTTGCGTGAGCGCTTTAATTTTGAAGGCGTTCCTATCAAGATTTTCTTCCGAAAAAAATAATAGTTACAAAAAAGGCGTGCTCAATAGCACGCCTTTTTTGTTGATAAGAGATACGGACTACCTAATAAGGTTCAGGTGCCCGGTGACAATCTTGCGATAGTCGTTTTCTTTGGTTTCGAATTGAAGTTTCCAGGTATACATACCGGCAGGAACTTTGAGGGCGTCTGGCCCGTAAGTGCCGTCCCACGCTTGGGTGGCATCATGGGTTTCCCAAATGACTTCGCCCCAACGGTTGAACACCGCCAAATGGAAGGCGTGTGGATCAAAGCCTGTCGTAAAGATAGCTTGCCATGTTTGGTTGTGCTCATCTTCGTCTGGGGTAAAGGTATTGGGCACGTAGTAAATTGGCTCGGCAATTACTGGAAGATTGAGTTGATACTCATCAGAGCAGCCCAAAGACGTGTAGGCTGTGAGCGTTACTAATAGGTTTTCTGATACGCCAACATACATGTGGTTTGGATTTTCTTCGGTGCTTGTTGAGTTGTCGTCGAAGTCCCAAACATAGGTGACTGCCCCTACAGAATTATTGACAAACTGAATAGGCATGGTGCTTTCGGTAAGTGCGCCAGGAAGTGCTGCGAAAGAGGCCTCAGGGTAGTTTTCCATGTAGATATAATCGTTGTAGGTAGTGGTTTCGACACAGCCCAATAGATTGTATTCTAGCGTGATGTCGTGGTAACCTCCGGCATCAAACGTATACGAGAAGTTACTACCTTGTCCGATTTGGGTACCTCCCCAATACCAAGTATAAACCGCCCCTTGAACAGCACCGATTGTACTGAGGTTGACCAAAAGTGGATTGCAACCAGAAAGGGGTTGTTAGAGGTTGTAGGGAAAATAGGGTTGGCGTCGTCTTGACACAACTGCGGGATTTGTGTGAATTGTGGAATGATGAGCGGGTCTACTGTAATAGGGAAGGTGAGTGTAGACGCACATTGGTTTGGATCTGGGGTGAAGGTGTAGTTCACGGTACCAGGAGTGGTTGTAATGACAGTAGGGCTGTTCCAAGAACCTGTAATCAGTGGGCCGTTTAAGTAGCTTGTGGTGTTGATTGCTGTTGTAGGAATCACGACGTTGGTCATGTACTGACAGATTTGACCCATTGGGTTGAACTGCGGAGTTGTAAGTGCGTGAACCACGATATCCATGGTTGCAGGGAAGGCACACTGGCCAGCAGTTGGTGTAAATGTGAAGGTGAACGTACCTGCTGTTGCTGTAGAGATTGTGGCCGGGCTCCAAACGCCTGTGTATGGAATGTTGTTGGTAGAGGTGGCTGGCAATGCCGGCGCAACGTCATTGATACACAAATCTGGAATTTGGTTGAAAGTAGATTGCTCGTTTGGCAAAATTTGAATGTTCATGGTTGCCGTTGTTGCACAAATACCAGCGTTTGGTGTAAACGTGTAGGTTGTGGTTCCAGAGTTAGCCGTATTGATTACGGCCGGGTTCCAAGTACCTTGAATGACAGGTGCGTTTGTCGACAAATTGGGCAGACCCGGTGCGGCTGCATCTTCACAAATAGGTGCAATTTGGTTGAAGGTTGGTACCACAGGGGTATTGACTACCACTGTAGTTGTTGCCGTAGAGATACAACCCCCGGCGTCATAGGTAACGGTATAGGTACCAGCCATTGCCGCGGTTGCATTCGGGATGGTTGGGTTTTGAAGGTTGGAAGTGAAGCCGTTAGGCCCCGTCCAACTGTAGCTTGGAGATCCGGTGCCGATGGATAATGAAATCGTGGCTCCGGCACAATATGGTCCGGTATTGCTTGCAGACAGAACGGTAGAGCCGGCAACGTAAGTAATCACAACTTGGCCATGGCCCGTCTGAAAACCTTGTGTACAGGTACCACCTGCAGGGTAGAAGCTTGAGCCG
>JAJTGF010000075.1 GCA_021299335.1 Cryomorphaceae bacterium | reverse complement strand
TCACATCGGAGACTTCAAATCGGGCTCTACGCTTTGCTCGGATGAAGAGTCCAAAGTGCAACTCGGGCATTTTGGCTTGTTTGACAGCGCTTTGGTCTTCACGCCAGGCGACAACGAATGGACTGACTGCCACCGCGCCAACAATGGCGGTCATGATCCCCTGGAGCGCCTGCAGACTTTGCGTGCCACTTTTTACAAGCCGGGTTTGTCGATGGGTAAGCAGCCGCTGCCTGTGCTGAACCAGTCGGTGACGACACCGGCATTTGCCAAGTTTGTAGAAAACCAGCGCTGGGATCACCAGGGCGTGGTGTTTGCCACGCTACACATCGTGGGCAGCAACAACAACTTTGAAGTGCGTGACCCGCGTGCCGCAGCTGAATTTTTTGAGCGTGACAAGGCCAATATCGCTTGGATACATGAAGCCTTTGCAAGCGCCACACAGACACAGGCCAAAGCCATCGTGCTGAACATGCACGCTGACGTGTTTGAAGTCAAAAGCCTGTGGGAAGACTTTCCTGCGCACTCGGGTTTCCGTGCCAGCATTGGCGAGACCTTGCTGCCCCTAGCGGCGCAATCCAAAATCCCGGTGCTGTTGATCCACGGCGACAGCCATGTTTTCCGCTTTGACCAGCCCTTTACGCTGAACAAAAAGCCAATCACCCAACTCACTAGGCTGGTAGTGCCCGGTGCCGGTGACGTGCGCGCAGTGCATGTGACGGTAGACACTCGCCAGCGAAACCCCTTCGCGGTGCGCTTGTTGGAGCCAGCTACCGCGCCCTGATTAGCCAAGGCCATTAGCAGATTTATGCTTTCAAGCTGATAAATCAATTCTTGGCAAACTGACAGCCCTGCCAAAAGCATCTGTCCTTTTGGTTATAGGCCTTGTTTCATTGACTGCTGCACTTGATTGAAGCTGCCCTCCTCGGCTTTGTAATTCCAAGCCAAAGTGCTGAGCTGCATACAAGTTGCTGCTTTGAAGCGCTGATCCAATCTTGTGCAGATAGGGATCAGAAGAAATGCTTGGGTCAAAGTTGATCAGTGCAGTGAAGGCCAAACGCGCAGCATCCATTTCTCCGGCCTTCAAGGCTTGAAGCAATGCCTGTAGCTTTTGGCGGCGACGGTTTTGTCGATCGCCTTGCGGTGAATTGTTGCCGCCCCATTGCTTGGCGTTTCCGTCAATGCGAAGCGAAAATGATGTATCCATGACACTTTCTCCTTCCGATCAATTTAGTCTGTTCCGTTACACCTCTTCGTTTATTAATTATTTAAGATTAAAAATGGTGATTGGTTGTCTCGTTTGACCAGATTTGAAAGTTTCAATAAAAATTGAATGTCAAGAGATCAACCAATCAATATATCTAAAGCATGAAAGATGCCAATAACGAATACGCTGGGCTTGAATGAAGGTTAAAAAGATAGCTGAGGTCATTAAGTGTTCACATACCAACCGTAAAACACGGAAAGCAATATAGGAGGCTGAACATGGACAATTCGGTTTCATCCATTGAACTGCTCGCTCGTCTCTTCAACCACTCATTAAACAAAAGGGGCTTCACAAGAACCATCCACAAGGCAATGAACCCTAGTGAATGCAGTGGAATCATTCATCTAGATGTCGGAGTGGTGGGCCTTGTAGTTGCAGGAGAACTCACGCTTGAATTTTATGAAGCAAGTCAAAGCTTGGGCACAGGCGAAGAGTTCACACTTCCTGCCAATACCTATTTTCAAGTTACGGCAGGAGATGATGGGGCGCATCTACTTCTCGCAAAGAAGAGAACACACTTGGCAAGTACAACAGAGTCACTCGAACCGGTCTGATCAAACATTAACCAAAGGAGCTAGTCGATGCAACACGAATCTAACGAAAACTTTTCTGAATTAATTGAAGAGTACCAAGAAGAATTTGAAACCCCCGGTGAATTGCACAGAATGGCAGCCTATCACCTGATGCAGGCATCAAGGCAACACGAGTTAGCAGCAGAGGCCTTTGAAAATGACGATCAAATTACCTGTGATCTTCATTCTCTTCGTGCATACAAGCATGAACTCAATGGAAGGCAGTATTCTGAAATGGCCATGATGGACGCCGACGATATCGATGATATCGAGGACCCTGAAGCTATAAAGGCTTAGACATCAAAATATTTCCTAATCCAATGAAGCGAGTCATCAAATTTGATAATCTCTTGAATCCGATCAACCAAAAGAAAATTGACGATTTGTGTCAATCGATCATTGAAAAATGTGATGGCCGCTTGGGTTGGGAACAATTAACCCAACTAAGCGGTTTCACTCACAAGGAGTTGATTGCTCTTTTTCAACTGTACAAACAAACGACGCCTATGGCATTCATTAAAAACGCTAGGCAACTAAGAAGAATTGAATCACCAATCTTTCCGCAGGATCAACTTTTCCCAAAATTCATAAAAAACAATGACGCGTCATGATGAGGAATTTGATCAAAACAAAAGAATGTGTTACCGAGACTTTTACCAAACACCAGACATACGCCTGCCATAAAAAAATCTTCTAATGTGAAGTGTCTTTTGAAAAGAACTTCCATGTTTGTAGATTCAATCAGTTCAGAATTCCACCAAATCAATGATGGTGGTTTCAATCGCAAGGTAGCTTATTCACGATTAGGTGAATTTAATGCAAAACATATTTTTTTATGCCTACCAGGATTGTTAGAGACGCGTGAAAGTTTTCATCCATTGCTTGCCATGGTTGAGCAATTTGATGATTGCTGCTGGATAAGTATCGACTACTGTGGCAGAGGTGGCTCAGATCAACTACCTGCTTATGAGAAATATTCATTCTCAAAATATCTTGCTGATACAGAGGATCTGATTGAAACTTTAATTCAGTCCCAAAAACCTAATTCCAATCAAAAATTCCATCTGATCGGAACTAGCATGGGAGGCATTTTAGCAATGTACCTTGTGAATCGCCTAAAACACAAAGTAGATAGTGTTGTACTCAACGACATTGGACTTTATCTGCACTGGTCGGCATTGATGTCTCTTTACCAAAATATCAAAATTTCAGATAACCAAATGATTGAATTAAATGTAGATGCAAGAGCGTTTGAGGACGTACAAAGAAGCTCACACTTTGATTTGCACTATGAATTCGATCTGCTTGGAATGCGGTTTTACTCTCTACTTCAAAATTTCAATGGTAAAGTGGTTTTGCTACACAATGCAGAAAGTCCAATTTGCCCAATAAATGTAGCGAATCAATCTAAAAAAAATTACAACAACCTCAAAATTTGGACTTTAGATAATCCAGGTCACCCAGCCAAATGGGAGGAAAGTATGGTCATGAAACTTTCTCAATTGATGAGGCTCAAGCCAAAGTCAATGGAAAATACAGATATACAAGTTTCGCTACAAATACCTAATATTGTTCAATCAACGAGCGCCTTCGGCATGAACTTTATTGAATCGTTTATGAAAACTAGTCAAGCCTATTTTGAATCAACTACTGAGGATCCAAAACTTTGGTTCAACCAATTGGTAAAACGGTTGAAGTTTTGGAAAGGATCTTATTCTTGACACTTTATGAAATTACCAATAAATTAAAACTGATTAACAAAGTTTTATAAAGGAAGTGATATGAGGATAGCTTCATTCGTTGGTCAAAAAGGTGGGGTTGGCAAAAGCACCCTTGCAAGGGTACTTGCAGTGGCAGCTGCCAGACAGGAATACAAGGTTCTGCTTGGCGATTTTGATCTAGAGCAACTGTCTTGCATCGAATGGAGCGCTACCCGCTTGCGAAATGGTATTGAACCAGATGTAGAAGCACGTGCTTTCAAAAGTCTAAAAAAGCTTCGCAAATCTGTGCAAGATTTCGACTTAGTTGTTGTCGACACACGTGGTTTAGCAGATGAATTAACCACAGACATCAGCCAAGAAAGTGATGTAATCTTCCTTCCAACAGGCACATCAATGGACGATCTCCGTCCAACTCTTGCCTTGGCAAGAAGGCTTTCCAAGACTCGCAAAATCGGCAATAAAATTGTATTGGTACTCTCAAAAGTAGGTCGTTCTCAACGTCTACTCGAAACCGCGAAAGAGACAATTGCAGAAGCTGGCTTCGAAGTGCTGGACAGTATTTGGCCCGAGAGAGACGGCTTTCAAGCAGACCTGGACATTGGAAAAGCCGGAAGCGAAGCTCACAATACTTATTTGCGTGAAGCTGCTGAGTCGATTGAATCTGATCTACTTCATATTGCAATCAATCCTACATAGGTCGTGTATGCATCAATTCACTAAACGACATCATGGTTGAATTGATTAGCCTAAAGATCACTGATGAGTTGCTTCGGGCGATTGTTGGTATTTTTGTTATTGTTGATCCTATTGGTTCCGTTGGAATTTTTTTGTCTGTAACTAAAGGGTTCTCACAAATCAAAAAAGAAAAAGCAGCGCGCTTTGCAGGAATAACAGTTGCTGCTGTTCTGGTTATTGCCGCCCTGATGGGGCAAGCAATACTAGATCTCTTTGGAATTCGGCTTGCTGCCTTTTCAGTTGCAGGGGGGATTCTTTTTTTAATCCTAGCCGTTGAAATGATCCGAGGTGAAGGAGCTTCTCAGTTTCACAAACTGAGTGAACGACCTGAACAACTACCAGCAGCTGCAATTGTTCCATTAGGCGTCCCTTTAATGGCGGGGCCAGGAGCGATAAGTACCGTTATCCTTACAAGTCCTGGAAGTGCTAATTGGTTTGAAACCACTTTTCTTATTAGCTCAATAGCCGTGCTTGGCTTGGTAACGTGGTTGTGCTTTTCATACGCTCAACACATAGGTAAACTAATCGGAGATATCGGAATACAACTCATCAGCAGAATCATGGGTTTGATACTCGCGGCTTTAGCTATCGAGTACATGGTGAAAGGTATACAGATACTGTTCAACCTTTAGATCTGAGACATGCAGTCTAAAAAGTTCAAGAAAGATTTTTTGCGTGGGTAGCAGTATCAAAGGCTTTGGCTTTACCAATGTAAAACCGATCAATTCGCCAATCTTTCATGAGTTCAAGAGCTAGCTCAAAATCATGAGCATTTAGTTTGTACAGCTCATTTATGGGGAAAATTTCTTCCGCTTCCAATGAGAGTATGAGTCGTGAATACACTAATCCGGTAGTCGACTCAGGCGAATGTTCGATAAATTTTTTGACTTTTTTGATAGCACGCATGTTGTTGATCAGTTTATGGAAGTGAGTAAATTTTAGCCTTATTCCTAGCATCGTTTAATGTCAAAATTATGACAAAACAAGCTTTCTGATTGTTTATAGCTCAGAGAAAAATTTCTTCATTTGGAAAACAGCTCAGACCATAAAGGATGACCATCTGTTTTTCAGAATTTGATATCCACTCGAAAGCAAAACGTAGGGACTTGCTTCTGAGTTCTTAATTTGATCTCATTCAACCGTAACTCACAATTTGCTTCGAATTATTTGCCTGCATTCGTATTGATATCTTTAGCTAAGTATGTAACGCACATCTTATTGAGCAAACTTTGCTCTGGACTGCCGTTTTCTATTTGTTTCCAAACGCCTAAATTTTTATCTACCTGCTGACCAGCGGCATCCCAAGTTTTGTATCCAGTCTCCAAGACGATTTGGTAAGCTTGTTTGGTACAACTATATTGAGCAATGCTTTCAACATATAGAAAACCATCTTTATTGGGCTTATCGTTGCTAGCCATTTGTTTCACAAAGCGAAGCTCACCATCGCTAGCTAATGATTGTGCAGATGCAAAGAGTTGTCGATCTGAAGATGATTCACTTATATCCCATGCTGACTGTGCTGCAAGAGAACTCAGACAAAGCAAAATTGCCAGCAAGTTGCGGATAGATTTAAACATT
>JAJTGF010000015.1 GCA_021299335.1 Cryomorphaceae bacterium | reverse complement strand
AAAACCAGCCCCAATTGCCTTTGACTAATTTTGAAGTTAAAAACGTATTCTTGACAAGGATATTTTGATTGCCCGCTGCCACCTGTGTAAATGAAACCGTGTTTAAAAAAACGAAAGTGAGCCCAGCGCCAAATATCCATTTACCTACTTTTTGATCAAGCAAAAACTCACTGTAATTTTTGATAACTATAGCAACAATAATCAATGGGAAAAAAAGCGCTTCAATGAAATAGTAATCGTGGACCTCAAAAACCCAGAACCAAAGAATGAAATAAGCGCTTAGTCCAACTAGCGCAACAAGAAGCCAATACCGAAAAAAGAGCGGGACTTTTCCTTTTACCAACTGCACCACAAGTACCAATAACAAGAGCATCATTAAAAGCGGGTGCATGATTTCTTTGAGGTGTTCGCGGCCAATTATGCCAAGTATCCGCCAACGCTCTGCAACATTGACTTCCCATATAGGTCGAATGGTCGTAGAAAAGATATGAGAATGGTGTTTGGTGTTGTAGGCAATTGCATAGCGGTACCACCCGAAAGTAAAAATGAGCACGCAAAACAAGGCTAGATAACCCAGCCAAACGCGCCGATCATGCCAATATGCACGATTAGATGAGTGCAAACTATAAAAGAAAAAGGCCCCTACGATTGACAGCACAGCCACCAAAGCCGTAATTTTGATGAGTATAGCAATAGCCAAAAAGAACGTGAAGCCCCACCAATATCTCAGCTTTTTCGATTGCGTATAACTAAAGAAAAAACTCGCGGCAAACAATAAGCTAGCAAACGAAAATACGTTGGGTAATAGTGTGTCGGCATAATAAATGAGCACTGGTGAACTCAAGATGATGCCGCTAAAAATAAGTGCGGTTTTTTCCGAACAGAAATACCATAGCAAGACCCTTCTAAAAGCAATAATTGCAGCAAACAGATAACCAAGACTGAATAATTTGGCAAGCCACAAGTGATAACCAAAGAAATGCCAAATCTGACCAACTACATAATAGATGATCGGAAATTCAGCTGCAGCCTCTCGACTGCCAAAATTAGAAATGGCGTGGGTTTTGGGCTCCAATAGATGTCCGCCTTTCATGAATTGCATGGCCTGAGACAGCGAATCTGCCTTGCGGCATTCGTGAATGGGCTGAATAGGGTCTAGAAAATGTTGCCAAAAACCGTACAACAAACTCAATATGAGCAGCAGGCCAAGAAGGCGCCACTTGAATTCAATTTGTGTAAAAATGCGTTTCATAGCTTGCGGTAAAGATACAGAAGCTTTGGTTAGTTTTCGACTTTTTGACTTATCTTTCGACTGCCTAAAACAGTATGCTTTTTAACTCCATTGAATTCCTGTTTTTTCTTCCGGTGGTGGTGGTACTCTACTATCTATTGCCGCAACGTTTTCGCTGGCTGCTCATTTTTGCCAGTAGTTGCTACTTCTATATGGCTTTCATTCCAAAGTACATCTTGGTGCTTTTTGCCATCATTTTGATAGACTATAGCGCTGCAATCTGGATGGAAAAACTCCAAGGCAAACAAAGAAAAAGACTGCTCTTACTGAGTTTAATTACGAATATTGGCATCCTCGCTTTTTTCAAGTATTTCGGTTTTGCCAACCAAACACTCATAGACTTTTTTGCACTCTTCGGAAGAGAATTCAAACAGTATGACCTCGGCATTATTCTACCTATTGGTCTTTCTTTTCATACGTTTCAGTCCATGAGTTACACTATTGAGGTGTACAGAGGGCAACAAAAAGCCGAAAAACACCTTGGTTATTTTGCCAACTACGTCTTGTTTTTTCCGCAAATGGTAGCGGGGCCAATAGAACGTTATGCAACTTTAGGTGAAGAACTGCGCAAAGCACAACCACTCCAATATGCAAATATCAGTGCGGGCTTTCGTTTGCTCTTGCTCGGTTTTGTGATCAAAATGGTGGTGGCCGATCAATTGGCACCTTTTGTCAATGAAATTTATGCAGCACCCGACCACTTTTCTGCATGGCAAATTGCACTTGGACTCGTCTTTTTTTCATTTCAAATCTATGCCGACTTTTTTGGTTACTCACTCATTGCACAAGGTAGCGCGCGTTTACTTGGTATTCACATCATGGATAATTTCAAAACGCCTTATTTTGCTACAAGTATCGGGGAGTTTTGGCGGCGCTGGCATGTATCGTTAAGTACTTGGTTCCGCGATTACCTTTACATTCCCCTCGGCGGAAATCGCATGGGCAAATGGCGCTGGGCATTCAACACAATTCTTGTTTTCGGCATCAGCGGCTTGTGGCATGGAGCCAACTGGACATTCATCATTTGGGGGCTACTCCATGGCTTTTTCTTACTGATAGAAAAACCATTGAAGCCTTTTGCCAATATGCTGAGCACTTTCCTTTTGGTCACCTTCGCTTGGGTATTTTTTAGGGCACCAGATTTCGCAAATGCGCAAGCCATTTTAAAAGGTGTTTTCATTCCGAATGCGAAGGCCTCAAACTGGCTAGATATTTGGACGCCTTTGAGCGCACTTGGTCTGTTGGTGCTGCTGGAATTCAGTTACCGAAAACAAAGATTTGATGGACTATTGAACCAATTTCCAGGTTGGTTAAGGTGGGGCATTTACCTAGTACTGCTGTTTATCCTTCTGGCCTTTTCGGGCACCCAAAAATTCACTTTTATCTATTTTCAATTCTAATGGGCAAGCAACTTCTCATCAGGATTTTCTTACTAGCGCTTGGGCTCGTGCTCATGAATTGGGTATACAAGCTCGTCTTTTATCCAAAAGACTTGAAGCAACACAGCCCTGAAATGCTAGAAGTGTGGAAACAACAGCGCAAGTCAGATATCCTCTATTTTGCGGAATCATCGAACATGAATGTCCGCGATACAGATATCGTTAAAAAATCGATTTCTGAACTCACAGATGACCTATTGCCAAAATTCAAAATTGGTGCCGTGAATAAGCCTGCTACGCACGCCGGTATTTACAAAGAATGGATTAAAAATATGCGCGCACCTTTTCCAAAAGCCATTATCGTCACCATGAACCTGAGGTCTTTTGGCGCTGATTGGCGGCATTCAGAATTAGAAAGTGTGCTGCAAGCTGGAGTGGTCATGCTCAAGCCCTATCCAGTTTTAGCGAATCGGTTTTTGCTTGCCCTGAATGCTTTTGACAACAAAACACCAGCACAGCGCGAGCAAGAAATGCTCAGAGAATGGGAAGAAGTCAAATTTGACTTTCCTTTTAAAGTTCCTCACAGCACCGTTCGACTCTGGGACAACGCCATGGCCAACGGTAGTTTTCTACTCCCGGACGGCTCCTGGGACATGGAAAAAATTACTTTGGCGTGTCATTACGTCAAGTCTTATGCGTTTCAAATTAAGCCAGACAACCCACGCCTGAAAGATTTTGACGAGATCGTATTGTTTTGTCAGCAACGAAAAATAAAGCTGATTTTCAATTTATTAGCCGAAAACACCGAATATGCCCAACAGTATGTAGGTAAAGAACTCGTGCAAATCATGCGTTACAACCGCAATTTGTTGGTGCGGCGATATAGCAAAAAGCGCGGCGTAACAGTAGTAGACAATCTAGAGCTTTTAGAAGGGCTTGATTTCAGCGACCAAAACTGGACCACCGAGCACTATGGCTACAACGGAAGACTACAAATTGCCAAACAGCTCGCCAAAGCACTGCGCTATTCAAAATGAATTTTCAGCGGAAAGGTAAACTCCGAAACCACATTTTGCCCATTTTGGTCTTTAGCCGGGTTCCAATTTGGCATGTCAAGAAGGGCTAAATTGAGGCGACTTTTCAAAATTTCTAATTGCTTATCTGTAAATTTCAAGAAGGTCACCTCTCTAACTTTACCTTTTGCATCAATCAATAAGCGCATAAAAATTTTGCCGCTCAACCCGAGCTCATAGAGATAATTGAACTCCTCGCTATCCATAATCTGTTGATGCAGAAATTGATAAAAGTCTTCAAAAGTATCTCCAAAAATTGCCTCTGTGGCTGGAAACTGCACGATGCTATCCCGAATGGTTTTCGGCAGGGGGTCTGGTGGGCCTACACATGTGATCACGGGATCCGGAATATAGCCCGGAGGATCAATCGGATAGGGATCTGGATATGGGTCATAAGGAGGGTATGGGTCTGGTGGAATTAATTCGGGTTTAGGTTCCGCTTTAGGTATGAAATGAGTGGTATGAACTACCTTCTTTGTCGATTTCACCTTTGCTTCCATTTTCTTAGGTATTGGGCGCACATTCCCTTTCTTTTGCTCTCGACAAGCAGAAAAAAGGGTAAAACACATCCAAATAATGATGAATAATTGCCGCATCAGAATACCTTTACAACAAAGAACGCACAAACAATTGAATCCTTACCTTTGTTAGAATAAAAAAACAAAATGCAACGCTACTGTATCGATATCTGGAAACGCTCCCGTGTACTGACCAAAGAAGTTCAAATTGGCACCTTACGCTTGGGCGGGTCGAATCCGATACGCGTGCAATCCATGACTACTACCGACACCATGGACACCGAAGGTTCTATTGCCCAGTCTATCCGCATGATCGACGCCGGTTGCGAGCTTGTCAGGCTGACTGCGCCCAGTAAGAACGAAGCAGAGAATCTAAAAAACATCAAAGAAGCCCTCGTTCAGAAAGGTTATCATACACCCCTGGTTGCAGACATTCATTTTACACCAAATGCGGCAGAAATTGCGGCTAAAATAGTAGAAAAAGTTCGCGTCAACCCGGGTAATTATGCCGACAAAAAGAAATTTGAAGAAATCGATTACACCGATGCCAGCTATCAAGCCGAACTCGATCGCATCGAAGAAAAATTCACACCGTTGGTCTTGCTCTGCAAAGCGCACGGCACCGCCATGCGCATAGGTACCAACCACGGCTCGCTTTCAGACCGCATTCTCAGTCGCTACGGCGACACCCCTGAAGGAATGGTAGAATCTGCTTTTGAGTTCATTAGAATTTGCGAAAAACACGATTTCGACCAACTCGTCATTTCCATGAAAGCGAGCAATACGCTCGTCATGGTTCAGGCCTATCGCTTACTAATGGCCAAAATGCTGGAAAATGGAGTGGTTTATCCTCTACACTTGGGTGTTACTGAAGCCGGCGACGGCGAAGATGGCCGCATTAAATCTGCGGTGGGCATTGGCGCGCTGCTCGAAGACGGCCTCGGCGATACCATACGCGTGTCTCTCACCGAAGCGCCAGAGGCAGAAATCCCAGTAGCACAAAAATTAGTTGGCAAATACAATGATTACCATTCATTTGATTTCGACCAACCTCAAAATGCACTGAATTACTCCCCCTTCTTTTACAATAAGCGAGAGAGCTCAGCTTGTCATAACATTGGCGGTAAAAACGCGCCTGTTGTATTGGCAGATCTCTCTTTTGTAGAAGAAATCAAGCACGCCCACTTCTTTGGCTTTGGTTACCAATACAGCATTCCGCTCGATAAATGGAATATCCTAGACCAAGCCGCAGATTACGTCTACATAGGCAGTAATGAAATCGAATTTGAGGTGCCGGGCACACTAGGTATCATCCTAGATTTTGAACTTTGGAAAGCAAAATACAGCGATAAGTCAGGCTATTATCCACTGGTTTTAAAAGAGGAATTAACAAACCTTT
Source organism: Cryomorphaceae bacterium (assembly GCA_021299335.1). GTDB lineage: Bacteria > Bacteroidota > Bacteroidia > Flavobacteriales_D > Crocinitomicaceae > UBA952. The sequence continues at coordinate 16,738 of JAJTGF010000015.1, read as the reverse complement.
CTGCTGAACAAATTTGCTTTTTACCGCTAGAGGCAGAAGAAGAACTGCCACAAGAATTGACTGTTCTTCCCAATGTGGTTATTGTTCTCAACACAACATACGACAACAAAACACAACTCTATCGCAAGTTTTTCCTTGCACTTCAAGAAAAAGGACTCCACAATCCTGTGGTGCTCTCTTACCAATATGCCACTACTGAACTTGAAACATTCCAACTGTATGCCGGTGCTGATGCTGGTGCCTTGCTTATAGACGGTTTCGGAGATGGTATTTGGTTGAATGCTGATCTCGGAGCACAATATATCAACTCGACGTCATTTGGCATCTTACAAGCCACCCGAACGCGTATTTCAAAAACCGAATACATTTCCTGCCCTTCATGTGGCCGCACCCTTTTTGATCTCCAAGAAACTACCGCTAAAATCAGGCAACGTACTGCCCATTTAAAAGGTCTCAAAATTGGTATTATGGGCTGTATTGTCAATGGGCCAGGCGAAATGGCGGATGCCGACTACGGTTATGTAGGTACAGGCCCAGGGAAAATCAATCTCTATAAGGAAAAAACGATTGTCAAGCGCAATATTGAAGAACTACAAGCCGTAGAAGCGCTCGTGGACCTCATCAAAGAATATGGCGATTGGCAAGAGCCCAAAAGCTAAAATTCGGCTGGGCAAACGAGCTCCATCCATTCGTTAGAATGCGGATGATAAAAGCCAAGCTTGGCCGCATGCAAGTGCAAACGATCACCTTTTTGGCCATATAAATCATCGCCTTTCATTGGGCAATTAAGACCCAAATGATGTGCAGCGTGTACACGAAGCTGATGCGTCCGGCCCGTTTGCGGATAAAAAGCAATGCGTGTTTCGTTATTTTGAACGTCTAGCACTTTATACTTTGTATGCGCGTAACTTCCATGTTCATAGCAAACGAGTTGGCGGGGGCGGTCATCGAGGTCTACCCGAAGTGGTAATTTAATTTCTCCTTCTTTTTGCTTTGGTACCCCCTCCAAAATTGCGGTATATTCCTTTTGCACTTTTCTCTGTACAAACTGGCGTTGCAAGCGCTGGTGCATGAGCTTGGTTTTAGCTGCAAGCATGATTCCTGAAGTTGACATATCGAGCCGATGCACAAGTAAAGGGCCATCTGCATTTGGATATCTTTTCTTTAAATCTTCCAATGAATTGGGCATCGGATTTTTACCGGGTACCGATAAATACTCCGGCGCTTTATTAATGGCAACAATCCAATCGTCTTCGTAAATGATGTCGAGATCCAATGGCGGATGAATAGCCGTTATGGGGTTGTCATCGACCACTAAGCCTTGAAGCATATGACCCAAAATAGGTTCGCACTTGCTTTTGCACGACGGATAAAAATGACCATGAATGCGCACTTCTGAATCTGGGGCCATGCCCCACCAAAACTCTGCCATGCAGATCGGCTTGAGTTGATTCAAATAGGCGTATTGCAACAGTTTAGGCGCTGCGCACTCGCCTGCTCCGGCTGGAGGTGAATCGGTGAATAAGTCAAGTACGTTTTTAGACTGTCCTGAAGCATTCAAAAAGGTATATCGCTCGAATATTCGTCCTTGCAAATCGGCGGAATGTGCTGCTCTCTGTACCTTCAGTTCCTCAATTTTAGCTTTGTATTCAAGTGTCAATTTTTGGCTTTCTTCAATGGCCGCTTGTGCTTGTCGCTTGAGCGCTTTGAGTTCGCGACTCTCCTGCATACTTTCAAAACGCAGGTCTTCTAAGTCTTTTAAACCATCTAGATCGGACTCAATTATTGTTTTTCTTTTTTCGTCGCGAAGTGTTTTCGCTATTTTATTTTTTTGTTGGAAATCCAGGATTCTTGAAGCCCATTGCTGCTTTATTTCCAATTCTTCATCCTTCAACCTAGTTAATTCCTGTGCATTTTCTAAGTCTTCGAGTTGCAGCGTCAGTTGATAAATTTCTTGCTCTTCACGGCGAAAAAAACCCTGAGTTTCCAGCAAGTCGAAAACAGGGGGCGCAAATCCTTCATGCGCATTGGAATTGCCCAATTTGCCCGAAAATGCAGCCAAATAGCCTAATTCACCAGCAGCATTTTGAACCACCAATACGCCAAACATTTTGCCTATTGCGCCCAAACGCTCTTGGCGATCCAAACCAAAATCATGGCCAAAATCTTCTTCGCTGAGGCGTTGCTGCAACAATTGAGCAGCATATAATGCTAAAGGATGAACCTCATAATAAAAAGGAAATGTAAAACGTTTAGGTAGATCTTGATCTTGAAACTCCTGTTTGAAAGGGATGAACATAAAACAAAGGTCAAAAAAAAACGCCCTCGTTGGAGGGCGTTTCTCATTTCTTTTGAAAGAAATTATTTGATCACAACGTTTTTAGTTGTTGTAAGACCGTCTACAGTAACAGTAACGATGTAGCTTCCTTTTGCAACATTTTCAGTTGAGAAAGAAACAACTTGTGTTCCGTTAAGGTTAGTCATGTTTTTAGCAGCAATAACGCGACCTTGAAGATCCATTAAAGAAACTGCGTAATCGTTGTTTGTAGCTTCGAAAGAAACGTTTACTTCTGAAGATGCAGGGTTAGGGTATACGTTCATTGCGATTGTAGCTAACTCATCCATTCCAAGAGCACCTGTTTTGAAAGCACGTGTGTCAAGTGATGCGAATTCACCACCAGAAGCGATTGTCGTACCGTTTGCATCTACCAAAGAGTAAGCGCCGTTACCATAAGAACAGCAGATACCATCTCCGTAAGTATCATAGATTTCGAAAGTATAACACTGTGATGGGTTCAAAGTAACCAATTGTGGAGCTTGTACTGTAGAACCAGCTTGGCCAGTTGTCATGTCATTCCAGTTACCACCACCTTGTGCTACAGTTGCACCAGCGCTATTTTTGATAGCCCAAGATGTTTCAGAAGCGTAGTAGTCAGTAGTGATGTTTACAGTAACATACTGAGAAACTGCGTTTGCTGCAGAAGCAACTGTTGCGTTCACACCGTTGTTAGCTGCAGAAGCATCTCCAGCTGTAGTAACCGTAACAACAAGAGCGCCACCTGTGAAGTTAGCGATTGGCGAACAAGTAACGTTTGCTACACCGTATGTAGCGAGGTTGCCACTGAACGTTCCCGTAGAAACTGTAGTACCACCTTGAGTGATGGTAACAGTTGCTGCAGTAAGTGCAGATGTACCGTTGTTTTGGATTTGAACAGACGGCGTGTAAGAACCTTCACAGTGTACCAAAGAGCCTGTGTAACCTAAAGCCGCTACGTCTGAAGGAGCAGATGCAGGAGCAGGACAATCAGAAACAGATGCATACAATTCAGTAGCATCGCCTTGGCCTACTTCTTCGATAATGCGGTTAGGGCAAATACGGTAGATCGTTGGGAAATATGCGATGTTGTAATCGTTGTTGATTTGGTTAGCCAAAGCAGATGCTGGGTTAGCCATTGGGAATTGGATTTGATTACCAGCAGCTGGCTCAATCCAGTTTCCGATTGAACCTGAACCATCTAACATAGTTGCATCGGCAGTAGATCCGTCACCTTCGATCCAGATTACCATTACGTCGTCTGTAGTAGAAGCAGCTACACCAGGAGCACCAGCTGGGCCGTGAGCAGCATAAAGGTCTTCCAATGCACCAGAAAGGTGGTAGTTCCAACATGGGCCACACCAAGTTGCAGACACATCTAAAAATACAGTGTATCCCTGGTCAAGGTACTGATAGAGGGAGTAAGACCCGTTACCAGCAGAACCAGCGGTAGATAACCATGACTGGTATGCAGTCACAGTGAAGTTTGGAGCAACACTACCAGGAGCTAGCTGCGCATTCGCACTAACACCCGCAAGTAACATCGCAGCTGAGAATAATAGTTTTTTCATGCGTTAAAATTTAAGTTTGCGTAAATATAGAGAATTTCCCGCCAAGGAAAAAATACTTACCTCATAAAGAAGGGAAAATGTTTATTTTTTCTTGAGTTGCTCTTTGATGAAGAGCTCGATGGCACCCACCATTGATGGCGCTTTAGGGTGAGGCGCATGGACATCTAGGCGCAAATTGTTTTTAAGAACCGCATTTGCTGTGGTTGGCCCAAAAGCAGCAATTGCGGTGCTGTTTTGCTTGAAATCTGGAAAGTTCTTGAACAAAGACTCGATCCCGCCGGGGCTAAAAAAAACCAGCATGTCGTAATAAACATCTTCCAAATCTGATAAGTCTGCCGCTACGGTGCGGTACAAAATAGCCTTGGTAAAGGGAATGTTATATTTCTCGAGCGTGAGCGGAATGTTGTCTCGTAGAATGTCTGTGCAAGGCAAAAGGAATTTCTCGCCCTTTTGCTTTTTCATGAGTTCGGCTAACTCATCTATGGTTTGCTTGCCAAAAAATATTTTACGCTTGCGGTAGGTTACATATTTTTGAAGGTAAAGGGCAACAGCCTCTGTGATGCAAAAATATTTCATGGTATCTGGAACCTCAAAGCGCATGGCTTCCGACATTCTAAAAAAGTGATCGACAGCAACCTTCGAGGTCAAGATAATTGCCGTGTGGGTAGAGATGTCTATTTTTTGAGAGCGGAAGTCTTTAGGATCAACTCCTTCTACTTTTATAAACGGACGGAAATCTATTTTGAGCTTGTATTTATCAGCTAAATCAAAGTAGGGAGATTTATCGCCTTCTGGTTTCGGCTGAGAAACTAAAATGGTCTTGATAGCCAAAGTTTACGTTTTAATTAATTGTATTCGCCCGAAAACCAACGCCATACAAAGAGGATGGGTAGGATTTCCAAAGTGCAAAGGTACAAAATTAAATAATACCATTCCAAATTCGCCTGAAGACAAGCCCGGCCTGCCTTTAACAAACGCCAAGCATAAGCCACAAAAAATAAAATCACAAAGCTATATTGAAGCGCAACTTGTGCTTGACCGTATATCAAGTAGAGAAAAGACAAGCCGAGATAAACCAGGCCAATAAAAGACCATACTTGTTTGTTGATTTCTGCAATACCGCTCACTAGCTTCCAGTTGTCAGTGAGCAATAAAGCGAGTCTGAAATTCAAGAGCTGAAAAAGTAAAAAACCAAACACAAAAACGAGCGCAAGTAATAGTGCTTCTGAACGGTCAAAGTAAGAATTGAGGATTAAGTAGGCGCTTAAGGTAAAGGAAATGATAAAGTTGCCGAGCAATAAGGATTGGGTCTCGGGTCTGATTTTTTCATCGTCAAAACCAAAGCTTTCGACACGGCTTAGCTTCCAAAAGCGTTTCCATGACAAAGATAAGGCGTCGGGTGTGGACATGCGCGCATAGGCTATGAACGTAAGGGAAAGCAGCGAAATGAATAACAAATAGCTATTCATTTGGGAAGCCCTTTCGACAAGTTCAAATCTTGGCATACGCGGAATTTAGTGTACAAAAATAATTCAATTTTTCATGCTACAGCTGCACAGATTATTGCGTACTTTTGTCGCACAAATCAATCAGTATGAAAACCGATTTATACCAGCACCCAGACTACTTCAACATGGACGACCTGCTCTCTGAAGAGCACAAACTTGTTCGCGATGCAGCTAGAGCTTGGGTCAAAAAAGAGGTCTCGCCAATCATCGACGAGCATTACGAAAAAGCCACTTTCCCTATGCACATCCTCAGTGGGCTTGGTGAAATTGGTGCTTTTGGGCCCTACATTCCTGAAGAATATGGCGGGCCTGGTCTCGACCAAATTTCATATGGTCTGATCATGCAAGAACTCGAGCGCTGTGATTCAGGCTTGCGTTCAACTGCCTCTGTGCAATCATCTTTGGTCATGTATCCGATCTGGAAATACGGATCTGAAGCACACAAACAAAAATATCTTCCCAAGCTTGCTTCTGGCGAAATGATGGGTTGCTTTGGGTTAACTGAGCCAGACTACGGCTCTAACCCAGGCGGCATGATCACCAATTTCAAAGATGCTGGCGACCACATTATTTTGAATGGGGCCAAAATGTGGATCTCCAACGCTCCGTTTGCAGATATCGCTGTTGTTTGGGCCAAAGACGAAAGTGGACGCATCCACGGCATCATCGTGGAACGCGGTATGGAAGGTTTTTCAACTCCAGAAATGCACGGCAAACTTTCGTTGCGTGCATCGGCAACGGGCGAACTCATCTTTGACAACGTTAAAGTTCCTAAAGAAAACATCCTGCCTGGCCGTTCAGGTCTCGGCGCTCCACTTAGTTGCCTAGATTCCGCACGCTTCGGTATAGCTTGGGGCGCTTTAGGTGCTGCCATGGATTGCTATGACCAAGCTTTGCGCTACTCGAAAGAGCGTACACAATTCAACGTTCCAATTGGCGCTTTTCAGTTGATTCAGAAAAAATTAGCTGAAATGATTACCGAAATCACTAAAGCACAACTGCTTACACTTCGTCTTGGCCAATTGCGCAACGAAGGCCGTGCAACATCGGCTCAAATCTCTATGGCCAAGCGCAACAACGTAGAAATTGCCCTCAACATTGCACGTGAGGCGCGTCAAATACACGGCGGAATGGGGATCACAAGCGAGTACTCCATGATGCGTCACATGGCTAACCTCGAATCTGTGGTTACTTATGAGGGTACGCACGACATCCACTTACTCATTACTGGAATGGATGTAACAGGTATTCCTTCTTTCACTAGAGAAATGCCCAACCTTTAAATTATTAGATATCTTCGCTTTCGGAAAGCGCATCTCCTCGCAAGAGGCGGATGCGCTTTCTTGCTTCTGCACCGAACAAACTTGATTTATATTCCATCAAGAGTCTTTTGTACAGTGCCTCTGCCCCGGTCTTATCTATGATCCGAAGTTCCGTGATTTCAGCCATCCTAAACAACGCGTCATCGGCTAAAATATCGCTTGCGTGTAATTTGAGGAGGTCTTCGTAATAACCTAAAGCACGCTGCCACTCGCCGCGCTGCGCCATTGCTTGGCCTTTTCGAAATAAAATTTCATCAGCTAAAGAATGATAAGGAAAGGCACTTTGAATGCTGTCAAACAAAACAAAAGCAGAGTCATATTTATGCTGCGCAATCATGCGGTCTGCAGTGGCAAACCAAAGCATCACTTGATAATTGCTGTCGAGACCATAATTGTCTGTGATGAAAACCGACAGTTGGATGGCATCGTTGGAAATAAAGCGTGAGGTGCCTTCTTTCAAGACATCAAGTTGAGATTGCGCAAATTCAAATTCTCCGTCGTAATAAAAAATCTTGGCGTTTTTAAATTTGGCTTCTGCGCCAATGCTTTCAAACTTGAAATCATTGTCAATTTGCATATAGATCAGTGAAGCTTCCCAGATATCTCCGCCCAGCACCTGGACGTCCGCAAGTAGCATTTTGGCCTGAGCGCGCTGGATGTCTGTCAGGCCCGCAGTGCGAATCAACTGCTGCAATTCTTCTAATGCAGTTGTGATTTGCTGCGCATAAAAAGCCCTGATTTCTGCGAGTTGAAGCGAAACCTGAAAAGTAACACGGCTCTTGCCTAAACGATTCAGCGCAAGCTCAAAATCTGTAATGCATTGCTGGATTTCTTGCTCGTTGAAGTTTCTAAATTGTGTCACTTGAATAAAACGAGAATTGAGAAGTGCTTGTTGCGCATCGTAAAAATGAGGGAGTTCAGGCCCTAAATCAATCACGTGCTGAAAACACCTGTTGGCCTGATCAAAAACGCCATTTTCTACACAAATTTGTCCGAGTTCTAGTACTTCACGGCCATCGCTTTTGGTGCGCTTGTCTAGCGCAATAACTTGTGAAACGGCTCCTGTAAAATCGCGACTTTGCACGAAAAGCCAAATTAACATTTGTTGAAAGACCAGAGGGGCGCCGGGTTGTTGCAGGCGTTGTAAAAGCACCTCTTTGGCCAATAAAAAATCTTGGCTCGTTGCTTGTGTCAAATCCATTCTCGAACCTACAGCCTGCTCGATGGGCTCTAAAACACTCGGTTGTTGAGCCAAATAATCGAGATAGGCACCTAACATGGCACGCTTGTCTCCGACCAAAGCATAATAATCGGCAAACTGAAAATTGAATGGATAGCTGGGGCTCAACTTCTGGCCTATGTCGAGCGCCTTTTTGGCATAATCAAATTTCCCCTTAGCAGAAAAGGCCTGATAAATTGCTATGGTCTGGCCCGGGTTTGGGTCTATTTCCACTATTAATTCTTCATATATTTTCTTCGCTTTGGCTAGATCTTCTTGGTCTTCATAAAACTGCCCTGCCAACATCCTCACCTCAAAGTCTTGCTTGTTAAGGCTTATCTGCTTGCGCAATATTTTCTCGGCGGTTTTGAAATCCTTTTGGGCAACTAAGCACTCTAAATAAGGAAGAAAAATGGCTTTGCCTTGATCTTGGGCATACACCTTTTCATAATAACCAAGCGCTTTATCGAGTTCAGCGTTGTTATAATAATATTGGGCCAACTGTAAATCACTGGCAGTTTGAGCATGAACAGCACCAAAACTGAATACCAACCAGAAAAAAAACAGGACTTTAGCACTCATTATCTTTGCTGATTCTTACGGAGTAAGGTCTGGGAAAAGGCTTCAACTGGCGGATACAAACGCGCGTAGTCTTCAAAAAATTTGTCTTTCTGACGAAGAAAATCATCGCACAATAAATCGAGCTGCTTGACTTTTTGGCGCTCAAAACGGATGTATTCCGCATAGCGATGGCGCTCTCCTCTTCCTTCTTGGATGTCTCGCTTCAGCTGCTTTAATAGCTTTTTTTCTTCCTGAACGCCATTGCGGGCTTTCATATATTGTTGCATGAGCGGTTTGACGCTTCTTCTCATGACTTTATACGCATCTAGTTGCTTTGCAAGCGCCATATTGATGGTATCTAAATGAAGATTTTGCTTGATCCGTAATTCGGTCTGCATGGTCTTGCTTTTAATGGAAGAGATGTCCTTGATTTGCTCCTCTTCGAGCTTGCTTTCAATTTGAAGCAATTGTTTGTCGAGTTTATTTAACTGCTTCAGAAACTGATCTCGTTGCATATCTGCACAGGACAAAAGCAACGAAAGCCCTGTAAATAGAAAAAATAGCTTTTTCATGATAACTATGACAAATAAAAGTGAATCCCCGAGGTAAATAACAAAGCAAGTATAAATCCTGTATATACCTCCAAGGGGGTGTGTTTTCTCAAATACAATCTTGCTGCCATGGTGAGTCCAGCTGCGATTAATGCACTCAAGAGCCACCAAATGCTAAACTGATCTTGGGCCCGTGTATAAACCACTAAGAAGCCCAACAAAATCCCCGCGCCTGCGCCATGTAGGGAAATTTTTATCCAACGATTGATCAATAAAAAAACACTCGTTACGGCCACCCCAGAAAGCGGAAGTGCATAGTAATAACGTGGCAAGGTGCCTTCTCCTGCTTTATAAATCAGCAGAAAAAACAGCACTAATGAATAAACCAACATAATGACCAGCGGCAAGCTGCGCTCGCCCTGTCTTTCGATGTCAATGGTACTGATCACCTTAAAGCGATGCAACAAAATAAACGAGACGCCGGGTGCAACTACACTAAATAAAAAGAAAATGGTGAATAATGCCCATTTGCTTGCGGTTGGCGCAAAATACAAACTCGTCATTTCCAAATCTGAGCTAAATGCTGGAACAAAAAGACTGATCAGGATACCATAGGACGGCATGAAGAGGGGTAAAAATACCCATGAAAATAAATGAGATAGAAATTTCATAATTCTTTGCGCATTCGTGCAACTGGGATTTGAAGTTGTTCGCGGTATTTGGCTACGGTCCGACGAGCAATATTATAGCCCTTCTCCTTGAGTAAGTCCATAAGTTTTTCATCGGTCAGCGGGCTATGCTTGTCTTCGGCTGCAATAGCATCTGACAGTATTTTCTTGACCTCTCTTGTCGATACCTCTTCGCCACTATCCGTTGAAAGTGACTCCGAGAAAAAATATTTTAATGAGAAGATCCCATAATTTGTTTGTACATATTTAGAATTGGCAACCCTGGAAACCGTGGAGATGTCGAGTTCTACCATATCGGCGATGTCCTTTAAAATCATGGGTTTCAATTTCGTTTCATCACCACTTAAAAAATACGCTTCTTGGTATTCCAAAATAGCGCCCATGGTCAGCAAAAGTGTTTGCTGACGCTGTCTGATGGCATCAATAAACCACTTGGCGCCATCTAGTTTTTGCTTCACAAATTGAAAAGCTTCTTTATCTGCTTTTGAGCTCTTTGCCCCCTCGGCATAGCTGCGCAACATGTTTTCGTAATCGCGGTTGACCTTCAGATCTGGTGCATTTCGGCTGTTCAAACTCAATTCAATGCGGCCTTCGTGCTCAAATAGCGTAAAGTCTGGTATGATTTGCTGGTGATTCTTAGCCGCTTCGCGCATTGACCCGCCTGGCTTTGGATTACAGCGCAAAATCTCGTCAATGGCTTCTTTGAGGTCTTGGTCTTCGATTTCCAATTTTTTCGCAATGCGCTCGTAGTGCTTCTTGGTAAACTCCTCAAAGAAATTTTCTACAATTTTCAAAGCAGTGAACCGGACGATATCGCCATCTTGCTTTCTGCGCAGCTGCAAGAGTAAACATTCCTTGAGGTTTCTTGCGCCGACACCTGCAGGTTCTAGTTCTTGAACTAACGTCAAAACTTCCTCCACCTCTTTTTCTGTGACATCGAGGTTCATGGAGAATGCCAGATCATCGACTATTGCATCAATTGACCGGTTAAGGTAACCAGATTCATCTAGGTTTCCAATGATGACGTCCGCAATAACGAATTGCTTTTCGTCGAGGTAAAGTAAGTGCAGTTGTTCAGTAAGTCTTTCTTGAAAAGTTTGCTCCCCTGACAAGGGAATTACGCGTTCTTCGTCGTCTTTCGATTGGTTGTTCGCCTGGGTTTTGTAGTCGGCAATGTCGTCATCTAAATAATCCGAAATATCGAAATCATCGTTGTCATCAGCATCGTCGGAATCGTAGTCGTCTTGTGCGTCGTAATCGTCATCATCCAATTCTTGACCTTCTTCTAAGGCGGGGTTTTCTTCCAATTCTTGCTTGATGCGTTGGTCGAGCTCCATAGTAGGAACCTGCAACAATTTCATGAGTTGAATTTGCTGCGGAGAGAGCCGCTGCTCCAGTTTTTGAATGAGTTGTTGACGCAATGCCATTATTCAATTTTCTGCTTGATGACCTGATAAATTTCTTTAGTAACCATGTCATAAACGTAAATCAATACGTGCATGTTCGCTGCATTAAAAATGCCATCCAACTGATTGGGGACAACAAAACTGTAATTGACGTAATACTTGCCATTATTGAGATCGGCTGGGGTCAATTGACGGCCAAAAGGCATATTGTTGAGGTTTTTGCGATGGATGTCGCGGTGTACATAATTGTGATTGTGTGTATTGTCAGACATTTTTTGATCGCCTACTAAAGAATCTTCAAGTAAATAAGCAACGATCCCTAAATCACCCAAACTTGCATCAATTTTATCGACTTCAACATGCAAAAACGCACCTTTCGTACTTGGGTAATAATTCAAAGCAGATTGTAGGTTGACGCGCAAATCGTTCTCGGTTAAAAGTGTGCTTGTCATCGAAGACCATTGTCCTGGGCTCTGAAAGATCACTCCACCGTTCATCACACGACTTACTGGCCCTCTAGGATTCCCTACAAAACCGCCATCATTGGCGCCAAACCAAGTTCCGATGTATAAACCATCTGGATTGGTAAAATCAAGCGTATACTCGGCATCCACACTTTGGAAATCACCTATTCCGTCAACGCCAGCGTGAATAGATGCTACGTGCACTCTACCCGGGTTGGCTTCTTGTAATTGATGCGCGAGGTCTGCGGCAGCAGGGCAGAAGATGCATTTATGACCTGTAAAATCTTCTATAAGGATGTTGCGGTCTGTATTGGTATTCAAAGCGAAAGTCGGCCATTCGTTGGCAAGGTAATCAGCCCAATTGCCTGGATATAGCGTTGTATCCAATTCTAAATTTATCCCAGGAGGATAAGGTTGGGTAATGCGGTCGCAAGACGGAAGCAAATTAAGCCCAAAAAGAATGGCAAAAGCAACAAATAAAATTCCTTGTTTCATATTAAAAACTGTGCGTTAGATTGATCATGAGTCCGTTGTTGGCAGGAACCGGTCTGCAAACCCCTCCTACACAAAATAAACCAGCGCGCTGACGGCCGTAAGAAACAGTCAAACGAGTGGCGTCTTTGATATAGCCACAAGTTACAATCGGATAATTGACGCGTTTGCTGGCGTCGTCGTTGCCATAATTATATTGATTCATTACTGAGAAAAACCAACCTGGAGAAATCGTGTATTCCAACAAAGCAGTTGCCCAATTACCTTTATCGTTGATGCCCAGTTCATTTCTTTGAACCCACATGCCTTGGAGCTCCCAGCGCAAAGCGTTGTGCGCATTAATCTTGTATGTGCCCTCCAATACAGCGATTCTAGCGTGAATAATTCCTTTGGCATCACTTACCTTAACGACATCATTGTTGATTTTAATGTCGTAGTAACTCAAAATACCACTCCACTGCTTATTGAATTTTTTGGTGATGTTGAAGTTGATGTCTTGCCAATAAAGGCTATCGCTTAAAGCAAATGGACGCGTGTGGTACACAACGCGAGATGAATCATTGAGGTCGATGCCGTTTAGGGTTTGCTCTGGTCGATACGTTGTGGAATAATTCAAGCCGACGGTGGTGCCGTATTTGCCACCGAGTTGGGTTCCTTTTTTAAAGGTGTATAAGACATCGGCTTGGTAGGCTACTTCTCCCATCGGTTGTGTAGCATATGGATAAAGTGTCGCAACCAAATTGTAGGTGTGCGTCTTGTTTAATGAAGGTAAAAAATTGACCAGCAAGTCTTGTAAATCTTTGGTGCGGTCAGACCGAAAGCTCATGTTGTCCACGGACTTGCCCGAAAGTAAAATACCTAGACCTTTTTTGGTGTAGCGCAAGTTGAAAATCGCTGCGTGACCGTAATTATAGATGTATTGATTGTCTGAGGACGGGTCTTGCTCTTTTTGAATGAACTCGGCATCCGCATAAAAATTGCCATAGGTTAACTTGACGCGACCGCCGTAGGCAGCTACGTTTTGAGGTAAAACCCACTCTGGATTATCATCTTCTTGAAACTTACTGACAAAAGACGCCCCCAAGACCACGTCTAGTTTTTTGTCTTTTAGGAAGCTCAGCCCTTCGTTGAGGTGCCACTCTGCGTCTGTACCCCGAACCAAACCAGCGCCATGAACAATTTGACCTTGCTGAAAAGAAAGTCGTTGGGTTCCGTAAACACCTTTGACAACAACTCCTTTGCCCGGGCGTAAAACTATGCGCATACCATCGAGTAAATTGTCGTAACCTAAGTTGCGGTCTTCATAAGTTCTTAAAGCCAAACCTGTACCGAATTGCTCATAAAATGTGCCGAGCGTGACATCGACAAAGTCATTCTGGTAACCCACGTAACGCATGCCAATTCCGGTGCCGTCAAAACGATTTGGATAACCTTGAATACGCGGCAAATAAGATTCAAAACGCAGTCCGGCTTTGAAGTTTCCCTGCGTATAAAACACATTCATGTATGAATTGAGCAAACCTTTTTGAACAGGCTGCTTGGCATTGATGACGGTGTCTTCGTTTAGGTACTGAAACACGGTTTCCATATTGCCTGTAATGTTGCCTTGCGAAAAGACAACCGGACTCAGCAACAAGATACCGAGGAGCTTGTAGATGTTCTTCATGTATTATTTTTCGCTCAGCTTGAGCAGTTCTTGGTAAAGTTTTTCTTCGTCGCCTGGGGCGTAATTATTGTGGGAATAGACGATAACGCCATTTTTATCGACTAAAAAAGTATGTGGAACATTATTAACCCCCATGGCGCGCTTGAAATCCCAGTTAGGGTCCATTAAAACGGTGTAGTCCCAAGCCTTACCATTCACATAAACTGGAACTTGACTTTTGGTTTTTTCGTCGTCGATGGCAATAGCGACAAGTGTAACGCCGGTTTCAGCCACCCAATCATCATAAACCTCATGGATTGTATTCAATTCTTTTTTGCAAGGCGCACACCAAGTAGCCCAAAAACTGATAATTACAGGGCCATTTGCTGTGAGCTCTGCGGTATTAACAGCCTTGCCTTTCATATCTACCAACTTGACAGAAGGCACGTGTTTTTGGTTGAGCGCTGTTTCAGCAGCTGGTTCCTGCGCAAAAGTGGCCAAAGAAAAAGTGCCAACTAAAAAGAGTAAGAATAATTTTTTCATAATTTGAATTTTCCCCGACAAGACAAAAACCTTGCCGAATTCAAAAGTAAGAAAAAAGCAGCGATGCAAAAAATGGCTCAGATTTTGATAAGTGGGCTGAAAAGCGTATTTTTGAACAAAGTGTATGTTATGAAAACCTTATTTCTCTCCATCTTCTGTATACTCAGTGCCGCCATCATGGCACAAAACAATATCGTTATTCACATCGACGGTCAAACCACAGATATTTCTGGTCAAACACACACCGTTGTAGCGCCATCCGGAGCATCCTTTGACATCCCGTTCGATGTCGTTAACAATACTGGTTCTGCAGCCCAATGGCGCATAACCCGTAAACAAATCAATATCCCAACAGGATGGACAGACGCACTCTGCTGGGGTCACGCAACTGATCCTTTCGGAGGCACTTGTTATTCTTCTGGTCAGATGAATACCAATCCTTGGACCTCTCCTGGCACACAAGCGGTATTATTCACAATCAACGATGGCGAATACGGCAAAATGAAAGTTTCTGTAGATCCAGAAGACAACACTTTTGGTCAGGCACATTACCGTTACTACATCACCACTAACGGTCTCAACATGCTCGACTCCGTAGACCTCGTAGTCGATTACCTTGCCGCCACCAAACCAGTCTTTAAAGAAGACATTAACATTACCGTAGCACCCAACCCAAGTACAGAATACGTGAATATTCAATTTACTGGTGTAGAACAATTGCAGCTCAAAATGGTAGATGCCCTTGGAAACGTCATTGCACGCGAAGTGCTTACATCCAATCGCAAAATCAACGTGAGCGATCTCAATAGTGGTATTTACTTCCTCGTTTTTGAAGCGCCTGGTTCCAAGAGCATTACGCGTAAATTGGTTGTCAGACACTAATGTCCAAGCGCAAACACAAAACACCCGCAGCTCAAGCTCCAAGAAAAAAAGCAGGCATCACCACCTTAGTGATGCGTATTTTCGAACAAAACCCCGGCGTAGAGCTCACTCATAAACAAGTTTGCACCTTACTCGATGCCCGCGATGCCCGCGCACGTCAGGTAGTTTTTGATTCCTTGAGTGTGCTGTCCAACAAAAAAGCCATTCAACGCATCAATCACCATACCTATAAACTTTCAGGCGCTGA
The DNA here is from genome assembly GCA_021299335.1 of Cryomorphaceae bacterium. Lineage (GTDB taxonomy): Bacteria > Bacteroidota > Bacteroidia > Flavobacteriales_D > Crocinitomicaceae > UBA952. The sequence continues at coordinate 1,324 of JAJTGF010000015.1, read as the reverse complement.
CTCCTTACTCGAAGGCACCATATCAATCACGCAGCGCGGAGCAGGTTTTGTAACCGTTCAAGGTTATGCCAAAGACATCTATATTGGACCAACAAATATTGGACAAGCCCTCAACGGCGACACTGTCAAAGTGCGTGTTTTCAAGCAAGGATCAAGCCGCGACGAAGGAGCTGTTACAGAAGTTACCGAACCCGACCGAATTCAATTTGTAGGAACTATCCAAATCCGCAACAACGATGCGCTCATGGTTCCAGACAACGCGAGGTCAGGTGTTGAAATCAAAATTCCGCATGACAAACTCAATGGCGCCCTTCATGGCGAAAAAGCACTTGTCAAAATAACGGTTTGGCCCAAAAGCGCCGAAAGACCATACGGAGAAGTATTGGTGAGGCTTGGTAAGTCTGGTAGCAATGAAACAGAAATGCTATCGATTTTATATAATCAAGGTATCAATCCTGTTTTTCCCGATGCAGTCATGGCCGAGGCAGAACTCATCGGCATAGACCTCGATCCCAAAGAAGTTGCCCAAAGACGCGATTTCAGGCCTGTGCTCACCTTTACCATCGACCCCTTCGACGCGAAAGATTTTGACGATGCCATTTCATACCAAGAACTGGAAAATGGCCACTTAGAAATCGGCGTTCACATTGCGGATGTCAGTCATTATGTGCGCCCTGGTTCTGCCATGGATCAAGAAGCACTCTTGCGTTCAAATTCAGTGTATTTAGTAGACCGCGTTATTCCAATGCTCCCCGAACAACTGAGTAATTTGGCTTGTTCGCTGCGTCCCAACGAAGATAAATTTGCCTTCTCAGCAGTATTTGAACTTGACGACACCGGCAAAATCTTCAAAGAATGGTACGGCAAAACCGTTATCCACTCTAAGCGACGCTATACCTACGAAGAAGCACAAGAAATTTTAGAAGGCAAGGCAGGCGACTATGACACCATTCTGAAAAGAATCGATGACATCGCTAAAATTTACCGCAAGCAACGCCTTAAAAATGGCGCACTCAGCATCGAGTCTGAAGAAATGCGCTTTAAACTCAACGAAGAGGGGAACCCAAACGGTGTCGTGATCAAAACCTCCAAAGATGCACATAAGCTCATTGAAGAATTCATGTTGCTCGCCAACAGAAAAGTAGCCGAATTCCTCTCACCCAAAAAGAAAGGGCAGGAAAGCTTTCCGATGATCTACCGTGTACACGACACGCCAGACCCCTCAAAAATGGAGCTTTTTGCGGTTTTCATCGAAAAATTTGGTCATAAAGTTGACATCAATGACCCCCTTAATATTGCCAAAAACCTCAATGAACTCTTCGAA
>JAJTGF010000074.1 GCA_021299335.1 Cryomorphaceae bacterium | reverse complement strand
GCAAATGCGCGGCTTCGGCGGCATGATTTCCTTTACACTCAAAGGCAATCAGCTGCAAGATGCGCTAGATTTGGTAAAGAAAGTGGAGATTTTTGCCCTGGCTGAATCTTTAGGCGGGGTTGAATCTTTGATTGGGCATCCAGCCACCATGACCCACGCCTCTATTCCGAAAGAAGTGCGCGAGCAAAGCGGTGTTGTTGACTCATTGATCCGCTTAAGTGTGGGTGTCGAAGATGCAGATGACCTGATCTCCGACCTCAAACAAGCCTTAGAGTAAATCTAAGCTTTTAAAGAACTGTTCTTTTTTAGCTGGCGATAACGGAATAGAAGATCCGTCTTTTAAAATCACTGAGCCACCGTCGTGTTTGTCGTAGCGCTCTACATAATTCAGATTGATAAGGTGCGACTGATGCACCCTAAAGAACGAAAAACCTGCAAGCATGGTGTCGTAATCTTTTAGGGTTTTGGATACCAAAATCTTTTTGCCGTCATTGAGATAGAAAAACGTATAGTTTTTATCCGCCTCACAGTGCACAATATCATCGATTTCTATCACGAAAATACTCTCTTGGGTCTTGAGGACTAATTTGCGTTTGTGTTGCGGCTGAATATTGTGCTGTAGTGCTTGAAATTGCGTATCGTCTTTTTTGTGTTCGACCAATTGCAAGGCATTGGTCATGGCCGTATGAAGTTCCTCTGCGTCAATGGGTTTCAGGATATAATCTAAGGCAGAAAACTTGATAGCCTGCACGGCAAACTCCTGAAAGGCCGTAATGAAAATCACCTCAAATTGCTTGTACTTGACTTGCCGCAAGACATCAAAACCATTGCCATCTGGCATTTGGATATCGAGCAAAACGATATCGGGCTGGATATCTTCTATGGCTTCTATTCCCGATTCGACATTTTCACCGTCCGTATAAATACTCAGGTTCAAGTCAAAAGACTCGAGCATTTTTCGGATAAAAGTTCGGGTAGGTTTTTCATCATCAATGATCAGTACTTTTCGACTCATGGCACAGTTCAGTTTTAGTGTTCGGGTTCGTACTTCAGGGGCAAGACGAGTGTCACGACCGTTCCAGTTTGCGCAACAGCATCTAAATCGGTCATGGTCAAACTCCCATTAAATTTATACTTTTTATTGAGAATAGCAATCCGCTCGCGGGTAATATCGATGGCCATACTTTTATGTGCCTTCATTTTCTTCGTATTGGCAGACTTTTTACGTCCAACGCCGTTGTCTTTTATTTGAATAATGAGATCGGCTTCATTGGCGTGCATATTGACCCAAATTTTACCGCCTTTTACCGTATGTAATTGGCCGTGCTCGATGGCATTTTCAATGAAGGGCTGGGTAATCATTGGTGAAACCATGGCTTTATTGAAAAGTAAATCATCGCTGATGGCAAGTTCGTATTCAAAGCGGTTTTCAAAACGCATTTTTTGAGCGGTCAGGTATTTATCTAAGATTTCTCGTTCTAACTCGATCGGAATGAATTCTTTGGGTGAATTTTCGAGAATCAAACGCATGAGTCTAGAAAAATTCACAAGGAATTGCGAAGATTTTTCTGGGTCGTTTTCGTAGATATAGCTCTGGATCACGGACATCGCATTGAATACAAAATGCGGATTCATTTGGGTGCGCAAAAGTGTTTGTGACAATTCTGCCTCTCGCTGTTCTTGGCGGGTCTTGACTTGCTGAACGCGCAATACATATATGATCACGCCAAAGATGATGGCAACGATAAAAATGATGAGCATAAATAGTTGTCGATCGCGCTGCAACTCAATAATTTCTCGTTCTTTTTGAGCGCGTTCAATTGAGGCTTGCTGGTTGAGGATTAGGCGTTCGCGTTCTTCGCGCAAATTGGCAGCGGCCATTTCTTCAATGCGTGCTGCGCTGCGCCATACCGGACTATTCTCGAGCCAATTGCTGTATTTTTTTTGAAACTGATAGGCCGCTGCCAATTGGCCTGTTTTAGTGGCAATTGCCGCCAATGCCGAATAAGTGTTGGCAATTTTAGGACGCAACAAGGACTCCGTGGGCAAACTCTTTAAACTAGATTCAAAAGCATTTTGAGCAGCGCGATAGTTATTTTTTCCCATCAAGTATTGGCCGTATTCATAATAGAGTTCGGCCACAAAAAATGGATCGGTTTGCGCATTAGCTGTCAGCAGCAAACTTGCAAATGGCGCCTCGACACGCATGCCTTCACCCTGCATGGCTGCAATCATCATTAGTCTCGCTCTATTTTGATAGCGCTGGTTGCCAATTTCATCGAACCAATTATAGGCCAAACCAGCACTGATATTGGCTTTATTAAGGGCGCCCGTTCCGAGATAATAGCGACTATACAGGTAGTTGGTAAAAGCTTGAGCTCGTTGATCTTTGTTGGTTTTAGAAAGATCTTGGGCCAACTTTAAATAGGTGAATCCGAGGTTGTAATTCTTGACTTCAAGAGAGATCGAGGCAATTAAAAGAAAAGGGCTCAGCTTGAAGTAATCTAGTTGTGCTTCTTCGGCAAGTTGCAAAGAATAGATGGCACGCTGAACTGCTTGTTCGAGCAAATTGAATTGCCAATAAACCTCGGCCTGTTGTTGTAGCGCATCGATGAGCACCCACTTTTTGTCTGAGCGTTTGGCGAGTTGCAAGGCCCTGTTACTGGCCCAAAGCGCAGAATCTTTTTGAAAAGTTGCGGTGAAGTTTTTGGCGATTTGCAAATAAAGTGCTGTTTGTTCGCGGTTTTTGAGCCCACGGTTCATTTGCGTGAGCAAGGTACGGTAATGATAGGTCTTTAATTGCGGATACAAAGCGCAGCCCAACATGTTTTTACGCCAATTGAGCTTTGAATTTTGGAAGCGATGTGCTTTTAAATCGCGCTCAAAAATTTGAACCACAGTGGCGGTGTTTCCCAGAAAAAATGCGCGCTCAGCGTCGAGTAAAGAAATGATGGCTTGATTAGATTGGCCAGCATAAGCACTCCGTTGCGAAACCAGCAATTGGATCTCTTTTTGCCATTCGTTGCGATTGCGCTCGTATATTGCATCGATCAGACGCAACCTTATTTGCAATTGAGGCGTCTTGTGTTTTGTATTTTGTAATTCTTGACGCAATTGCGTTTCAGATTGGGCTTGAAGCTGCAAACCCAAAAAGAAAGTTATAATTACAAAAAACAAGCTTACCTTTGACATCAACAACGAATATACAAAATTCAAACGCATGCGTCTCTCCACTACCCTAATTACCTTATTGGTCAGTTTGGTTTTCAGCTTTAATAGTTGGGCAAGCCACATCATCGGCGGTGAAATTTACTATGATTCTCTGGGCAACAACCAGTACAAAATCACTATCGAAATTTACCGCGACTGCAACTCGGCCACTGCATTTGACAACCCCTTGAACTACACCATATTTTTGGCTGACGGTTCCATTTTTACAACCCGATACATTGCCCCCTTCTCGCAAAATATCTTGCCAATTGTTTACGATGACCCATGTGTAACAGTTCCAAACGACATCTGTGTGGAGCGCGCCATCTACATCGATACAGTCGTATTGCCGTTTAGTGTACAAGGTTATTATGTCTCTTACCAGCGCTGCTGTTGGACGGGCGCCATTGACAACATCGTGGATCCTGCCAACAATGGCATTACCCTCACTACCTTCATTCCGGGCTCAGCACTCGTAGGTGTTCACAACCAAGGTGCGCGCTTCATCAACTATCCTCCGCTTATTTTGTGTTCACAGAACACCCTAGATTTTGACCATGCTGCCTTTGATCCAGACGGAGACTCCCTGAGTTACGAACTGATGGCGCCTTTGCTCGGCGGCAGTATTGCCAATGTGGTGCCCGACCCCGAAGATCCTGCACCTTACACTCCAGTTAGCTGGAACCCTTCATTTACCGAAACCGTGCCTTTCGGCGCTGGTTCCAACATCACCATTGACCCTGCTACTGGCTTTATGACCTTTACTCCCAACCTCATTGGAAGTTTTGTGGCGGGCGTAGCAGTTAAAGAATGGCGCAATGGGGTACTGATCAATACCAAAATCAGAACTTTTGGTTACCGCGTAGTCACCTGCCAAATAGAAGTGCCTATCGAAGTAGACGTCACTGGGCCTACTCAGCTCATTGAAGATTGCGGCTTTGCGGGCTTTGTTGTCACGCGTACCGACCTCACCTCCAACTTAGTGGTACAAATTAGCCTGAGCGGAACCGCAACGAACGGCGACGACTACCCTTACATAGACGATACGCTCGTCATCCCTGCCGGTGTGGCTTCCGACACAATTGGTATTTCTGCCTTCCTCGACGGCTTGCCCGAAGGTACAGAAACGGTATTTTTCAATGTCATTCTACCAAACCCCTGCGATGGATCTTTCGACACCACTTCCATCTCCCTCAACATCATCGACTATACCCCTATGATCATCACAGCGGTAGATTCCCTTAATGTTTGCGCCGATTTTGGACAAGGCACCAACATTTGGTGTGAAGTTAAAAATGGCATCTCTCCCTACAGCTACGTATGGGGGCCAGGTAGTTTCCCTAACAACGATACCGTCTACGTTCAGCCAGGAATTTTACAACCCAATCTGAACAACTTCCAGGTTTATGTCATGGACCAATGTGCCAAGACCATCACCTCTCCAAATATCCGTGTTTACAACCAGTGTCCGCTGGTGGTGCCGAATGTCATGACCCTTGAAGACAACGACCAAGTCAACGGCTTGCTCGTGATCAAAAATTGGGAAGACTACGACCAAGTGAGCATCCAAATTTTCAATCGTTGGGGCAACCTCATCTACGATAACGACAATTACCAAAACGACTGGAACGGCACCGACATGAGCGGCAAAGCACTAGAAGAAGGTGTTTATTTTTACACCGTAACACCTCAATCTGAAAAATACCAATACGACAAACAAGAAAAAACGCGCTATACCCTTCATGGATTTGTCCATTTGGTGAAGCCATAAAAAAATACAAGTCAAAAAAAAGGCGCCCTAGGGCGCCTTTTTTATTGATTCAATTTGTTTAGTCGATCGAATAAACCACGCCAACATGCAAGCCAACTGAAGCTGCGTTGGTTTTATTTGCAGGCGAATACAAGCTGAGCGGAACATTTAGCGCGTCAACACCTTGAGCATCAGCCGTGCTGTACATAAAGCGTGCACTCACAGAAACCATCACTGGTAAATCGAGTAAGCCGAAACGACCACCAACGCCAATCATATATCCCATGAAATTCTGATAAGCGGCATTCGTTGGAACCGACGATGGGTCAATGAATTCATTTGAATTGAAATAACTCGCACTCTTCACGTTGTTCATCACGACACCAAATTCTCCAAAAGAGCCTTCAGAACCTCCTATACGCAAGTAAACCGGAATTTGTGTGGTTTTTAATGACACCTCTGAGGTATACGCTGCAGAACCGATAGTGCCCTGGTAACCCGCATTGAAATTCCCCATCAGGTATTCAACACCTAGTCCAATTTTACCAAAATTAAAGGTTCCGGCCAACCCATAGTTAGAGCTAAAAGCAAGATCGTAATCTTGAGAAGCCCCTAAATCAGAAATTGATTTATTGAACAAACCGGTAGCGCTATATGCATATTTTGCCGTTACATCTGCCGTAATGGTCTGCGCATTGGCCAAACCTGAGCTCAATAAAATGGATAGAGAAATGATTAGTTTTTTCATCGTTTTAGTTTAAAGTTCAAACAAATTAAAACAAAATATCGAAATGCGTAACTTTAGTCAATGAAATACATCCTCTTTTTGCTGCTTTTAAGCAGTATTTTTCGCGTTCAAGTCCAAGCCCAAATTATCCAAACAGAACCTGACCAATATGAAGGTCAAAATACGCGTCAAACAGACATCGATTCACTTTTCCAGAGCAATCCAAACATCACATGGCTCGATATTCATTATGTAGGTAACTCCCTAGTACTTCCTGCATTTCAAAAACTAGACATTTTTGCTATCCGATCTGAGTCCCTGCATGAACTCAC